>NZ_MRUJ01000284.1:0-9526 GCF_002099325.1 Frankia sp. KB5
GGCACCAGGGCGCTGACCTGCGACGCTGTGACACGCGCGGCCGATGCCAGCGATCAATGGTCCATGTTGACCAGTCCACCATGGCTATCTCCCGCTGGGCGCCCGACCTGCACAGCGATCTTGAGCGGCAACCACGGTTGTCGGACCGCTCGATGGCACGACGATTGTCGCGATGGCGTCCTGGGCGCCACCCTGGCGCGTTGAACCGTCTCGCCCGGCAGATCGACGGAGCGTGATGAACGGCTGGGTGAAGTCCAATGCATGCTGTTGGACGGAGCCCGCCGGGATGACAAGCCGATCTTTACGGTAAGCTTGGGGCAAAGTCTAGGAGGGCGCCTTCACGACCTCCGTAAGTGGAGAGGGCGGCAATGCTTGATTTGAGGGAAAATTCCCTACCCGACGTGATCGAATATTGCAAGAAGGCGCTGGATGTCGAGTTCAGAGACGATGGTCCGACGTTCGGATGGGGTGGGAAATCCGCTGGCTTTGGAACAAGCCGGGGGACATGGGTGAAGATTCTTTCTCGTGCGACTGGTTCGATAAACGAGCGGACCTGGACCGGAGAAGAGTGCGCTTCCGTCCTGTCGGGGGTGTCGAAACCGAGGCTCCTCCGCTCCATTCGGTGGTCGGACGAGGAGCGGGGAGTCGTTTGGCGCGCGGATGAGACGACGCTCGTCTCGTTCCCGGCCGTCAGCTCCACACCGGAGATCCGGAACGATTCACCCGGACTCTCTAATACCTGGTGGTCAGACCTAGGTGAATCATTGGCTGCCTTGGCGAGACAGAAGACGACCCGTGTCGGTGTACGTCAGGACCTCATCAACCGGCGGATACGTGAATTCGCGGGGGACGCGATCGATTCGTCGGTGGACGAGTGGACGACCGCCCACGCCGATGTGCACTGGGCGAACCTGACGGCTCCGACCTTGGTTCTCCTCGACTGGGAAGGATGGGGACTGGGGCCACGCGGACTGGACGCGGCGACATTGTGGGTGTTCTCGCTCCTCGCGCCGTCCGTGGCCGAGAGAGTGAGCGACGAATTCTCCGAGGATCTTTCATCCCGCTCCGGGAAGATCGCACAGCTTTTCATGTGCGTAGAGTTGCTGAAGATGGTGCGCGACTATGGCGACCACCCGGACTTGGAGAAGCCGTTGTCTCGTGAGGCTGACCGCTTGGTGACAGAACTCGCGGAATCTACGCGATGATCCGTCACCCGGCTCCATTACTGGACATCGAGTAGTCGACGATGACGCAGTAGAACCCTGTAACGTTCGATATTTTCCTGGTCAACCTCAAGCCGAGCGGCCTCCACAAGTTGCGTCAGGTGACTTGGGCGGTTGAGGCTAACCGCGACCCGGGTAACTGGCGGCAATTCGTAGGCGAGGCGGAAAGCTACCTGCGGTGTGGCTATGTCAGGTGACGGGCGGGCGCTCAGAAGCGATGCAAGGTTAAGGCTGTCCCAGAAAGACTGCCGGGTGTGGCCGCCAAAAGGGCTCATTCCCCATCGGTTCCCCGAGTCCACACGAAGAAGCCCAGCGAAGGCGTCAGCAGCCTCCCAGATGGCCGGACTCGCAAGCACGCCGCTTCGGTGCATCAGATGGGCAGGGCGGGGTGCGGACTCCGGCAGGTAGCCGCCGAAAACCTCGACCAGAGGTCGAGCATCCCACGTCGAGATGCCCCATGCCGCGCACAGCCCAGATTGCACAGCCTCGTCGAGTATCCGTGCAGCCTCCAGGAAAAGATCGTGACCGCGGCCGGCTCCGGCTCCTGTCACGCTCCTTTCTGGGTTGTGTAAGAAGACGACGTCGGGAACCCGCCCCAAGGTGTCCGCGCTCATTTCCACCGCGCGCCTAATCCGTTCGGGCTCTAAGGAATGCTCGGAATGCCCGGTAGAGGAAGGGAAAAAACCAACCTTGGTCGAAAGATGGAATTCGGGGAGGAGGTCAGGGATGGTTGCTGCCAGCTGCGCGTGCGAAGAGAAATCGGCGTAGTTGAAGGCTGTGTCGATGTCCCGCACACCCTGCTCTAGGGCGTCTTCCAGGATGTCCCGCTGGTGACGAGTCCTGTATAGCCCGAGGACAATTCTTCGGTCAGCGCGATGCATATTCCCTCCCGGACGAGAATGCGCGCGAGAGGTCGGACGTCGATCCCGGTTTCAGCACTCGCCTTGTCCAGATCCACCGGGCAGCCTCCCAGCAGGAGCGCGAGTGCTGTTGCCGCCTTTTCCCGGACGGTAATCTTCCTGCCGCCCGCATAGACCACAAGGTTAGGACCTTCCCGTTCGACGTGGGGCGCGAACTCGGCAACACAGACGACGGCGTCCGGCTCCTGCGGTGAAGGGAGCGGCGGAGCGTGCCGCGCAGGGGGCTGCGATCGTTCACGTGCGGCAAGGAAGGCTGCCGGCGGATAGGAACGGAACAAATCGACTGCCGCCGCTTCGAGACGCGCCCGTTCTTCTTCTCCTTCGTCACTGGAGCCAGAACGGGTCAGATCTCGCCGGAATATCTCCAGGTCGCGCGCACGGTCGGCGACCCAGGCTAGCCAGTCTACGCCTGTACGTCTGACGAACCCGAAGGTGAGGTGGAGGCTCAGCGGATCATTGTGATCGGCGCGAGTCGCCTGGTGCCAGTAGCCGCGCGGGATGTGTATCACATCCCCTGCTTTCAGGACACCCTGCCAGACTGATTCCTCGCTAGCGACGGAATTCGGTTCGGCGTCGCGGTACATGGGCACCGGCCGTGAGTAGCTACGGACGTCCCAGGTCTTTTCGCCCACGAGCTGGACAACAATGACGTCGTGGTCATCCCAGTGGATCGGAAAACCGGCGCTCGATCGGGTCGTCAAGTATGCGTTGACCTGCACCAGTTCGTGTGACCACCATTGGAGTGCGCGGGTGGCGACCTCCAGCGTGGGATCAAACGTGTCTAGGGCGTCRAGCACGAGAGTCACGCCCGTGTCGAGCAGGCTTCCCATCGCCCCAGGGTCCACCATGCGAATGTTCTGCCGTCGTCTGTTAGTCTGTGAGCGAAGGTAGTCGGCGGGATGAAGTTCGTCTCCGTCCTTGAAAAAACGGAGCTGAGGTGGTTCCAAGCTTCGTCGCATGACAATGTCCAGAAGTCGCGACGGGGTCATCAGACGTTCGCACAATGACGTATCTGCCAGATGACCTCGCGCGAACTTCCGTCCAAGAGGTGAGACGTCCTGCCAGTCAAACGCACCCTCAATTCCTCGGACCAGACGATGCTCCATCGCTAGCGATTCGCTCCTCGCTGTTCAAAGGTATCGAGGGTGGCCATGGTGCGGGCGGCTCTGGTCGCCCTACCTGTTTTCCTCGGGGAAGTTAAGCCCGTCGCCGGAGCCTCCGTCGCTACGACCCGTGCTCCCTCCGTCGGAGTGCTCGGCGTCATAGCGGTCCTGTACCTGCGACAGGTTTTCAACGGCTAGAACAAGGTCGTCATCGTCAGAGTTCATGTAGCTTCCTCGCTCTCAATCGAACGCCACTTGGATATCTGCCCGGCCGTCACATGGTAGGAGCCGCCTGTCGGGCATCGCAACCGGTTTGGCGAAAGAGATGCGCTTGTGTAGCCGGCACACTCGCGCCGGGACCGGACGTCGGGCTGAGGTAGATGAAAGACGTTGCCAGTCGTATCCGCAGGTAGACCGGCCAGTGGCACTGTCAGCAGTAGGCACCGCCACGTCGGCTAGGTTGGGAGTGCTCGCCCGGTCATAAGCAAGCGGGCGTCGCCGGGCGGGAGATGCCCGCACCTGCGACGCCCGCGCGGTCCCGGTGGTGGCGGCGGGGCTCTGTGTCAGGAGTCGAACTCGCCGTCGCGGACACCTGCTTGGAACGCGGCCCACTCGGCGGGTGTGAAGCGCAGGATCGGCCCGCCTSGGTGCTTGGAGTCGCGGATGGCTCGGCCGCCATCGGGCAGGGTGGCGACTTCGACGCAGTCGCCGCCGGTGCCGCCGGAGTAGCTGCTCTTACGCCAGTTCAGGGCGTCGTTGCTGTGGGTGGTCATCGTTCCATGTCCTCACGTGCGGCTTTGATGATCGATAGGGCGCCGTTGGTCGGGGCGAGGGCGGCGCTTCGGAGCTGGTTCATCCACGCCTCATAGCGCCGTACCTCGGTCTGTTTCTCCAGGTAGAGACTGCCCGTGGGAGCCTCGATGTAGACCGTTTCCGGGGCTCCGTCAGTGTCCGGGAAGCCCAGGATTGTGAAGCTTGAGATCATGCCGGCGTGGGCGCCGACGGTGAAGGGCACGACCTGGATCGTCACTCCGGGTTGCTCGGATGCCTCGATCAGCCGCTCAAGCTGCCTGGCCATGATCGCGGGAGCGCCGACGTGGCGCCGGATCACGRCCTCGTCGAGGATGGCCCAGAACTGGGCGGGCTGATCTGCGGTCAGGATCTTCTGCCGGTTCATCCGCAGTTCCACGGCGCGGTCGACTTCGTGCGTGGGTAGCTCTGGCGAGGCGGCGCGGATGACCGCCCGCGCGTAGTCCTCCGTCTGGAGCAGGCCGGGCACAAGCAGGGCCTGGAAGGTCGTGATCGTGGAGGCTTCGGCTTCCAGGCCGATGTAGACCTGGAACCAGCGCGGCACGACATCGCCGTAGGAGTGCCACCACGCGGGCTTGCGGGTCTCCTTCGCCAGCGCCAGCAATGCCTGTCGTTGGTTGGCGTCGGTGACGCCGTAGAGGTCGAGCAGGTCTGCGACGTTGCGCGTGACGAACCGGAACTGGCCTGTCTCCATCCGGCTGATCGTCGGCCCGCTGCGGTGGATGTGCTCCCCGGCCTGGTCGACGGTCAGTTCCTTCGCCTCCCGCAGCCGGCGCAGCTCTGCGCCCAGACGCCGACGCCGCACGGTGGGGCCTGGCGTGCTCGCCATGGTCCTCCCTTCTCCTGGTTGCAGTCTGCCAGCCCGACCCGCGGCCTGATCTACGCACACCCACGCAACGAGCGTACGTACTTGCGTATGGCAGATCAGCCGTGCATTCTGCCAGTACTGCGGCGCTGTCCGTGACAGCACGAGCGCCGCGCGGGCGGAGGCACAGCGAGGGGCCTCCCGTCATCAACCGAGGGGAGAGGGCCATGGACGAACGCCGGTTCGTTGTGTGGGACGCGGATGGACGACCGCTCGGCGCGTTCCCTGAGTTCGACGCTGCCCACGAGTGGGCGCACCTGCGGATGCGACAGGCGCGTACCCGTCTTCCCCTGACCCTTGATGATCGCGTGGCGAAGGTCAGCCGCCGCGTGTCGCCCGCCCGCTGTGAGTTGGTGGCGTGGGCCGAGTTCGCCGTCCTCCCCGGCTGCGACCTGCCGTCGCTCGGCACTACCCACGCGGACGACACATCGCAGCGCCAGTCCGTGCAGTGCATCCGGCCGTGAACGCCTCGATCATCGGCCGCCGGACAGCCGCACGCGCGTCGACCACTCCAAGGGGCTCGGCATGACAGCGGCCGACCCGTCGCCCACGATCCGCATAGCGGTGGAGCACTTCCCGCCGACTGTCGCGGCCGTTCCCGAGGTGCGGGCGCGCACGGTCCTCACGCTCGCGCAATGGTCGGTGGACACGGACGCGGTGAGCAGCGCGGAAATCGTCGTCTGTGAACTGGCCTCGAATGCCGCGAAGGCGAGCGGCCCGCACGACGTCGTGGCGATACGCCTGACCGCCACCATCGGAAACGTCCTCAGCACCGGTAGGCCGCTGGCGAGGTATCTGGTTGCAGACCCTTCTCCAGCGGCCTCCGGCCCGAACCGGACGTGCCCGCTTTCCGGGCATCCGGCTCTCCAGCGACTACTCCGTGAGCGTTGCGGCCGGCTTCACCGCGTGGATTTCACTGTGACAGGTTTCGCAGACCACGAGGGTCTTACGTCGCCGCTGTGCCATGAGCGTTGTCCACGCCGGTTGCGGCTTCCCTGCCGCGCCGAGAGAGGTGAGCTTCCGGATGTGATGCACTTGGAGCGTTCCGGTTTGGCTGCCACACATCTCGCACGTGTTCGCGAGGAGCCTACGGATAAGCTCCCTGCGATGGGTGTTGACAGGGACAGGCGTGCGATCGACGATGACCGCCTTTCTCTGCCGCGCCAGCGGTATTCCACCGAACCGTGCGACCAGTATTTTCCGGCCGTCGCCACGTTCTACGCTGGTTTGGAAGCACCTGCGAGGCCCATGCGGTGTTTCGGTCGTGGCCGTGTACGTGCGGGCCATCTTCGTCACCGATGAGCGGTGCTTGGCTGCCAGCGTTTTCAGCAGCGAGGTGACCATGACTCCTTCCAGCCGGTTCAGTCGCCAGACGTTCCCGGCCAGCAGGTAATACTGGACGATGCCCCGGTACTCGGCCCCGTAAGTGGAGATGATCGTGTGGTCATCGTCGTTCAGAAGGTGGGGCCGATGCTCGGGTTTTCCGTGCTTCAGGTACGGGGCACATGCAGCCTTAATCACCTGAGCAGGCACACGCAGAGTGACCGAACCGTTGGCCATCCTTCGACCATGGCTGATCGTACTGTCGTTGTGCTGCACGGCGATGTCATAGCCGAGAAATCTTGCCGCGCCTGTGCGGGCGTGGGTGACCAGAGTCTTGTCCGCGGACAGTTCCAGCTTGAGATCGTCATGGAGGAACTGGGCGATACTGGTCTTGATCTCTTCGGCTTCGGCTCTGGGTCCGATAAACCCGAGTAGAACGTCGTCCGCGTACCTTACGTAGCGTAGCCTCCGATATCCGGGGTCGTTTGTATCCCCGCTGGGAAGGCTCCGCAGCCGCTTACGCAACGYTCGCGCCGAAGCACGGTCGCCGCGCCTGCGGGCCAGTTTGATTTGGTATTGCGTCTCCCTGTACGCACGGTTGCGCCTTCTGCTCGGACCTCGGGTGTAGCTTGGTACAAGAGTCGTCGCGACGAAGTCATCCAATCGATCCAGGTAGATGTTGGACAGGATAGGAGAAACGACCCCACCCTGAGGCGCGCCACTAAGCGTGGCGTTCCATTTCCAGTCCTCCAAGTATCCGGCTTCCAGCATGTTTCGCAGTAGCCGCAGGAATCGGTTGTCGTGGATTCTTTCCCTCAGCATCTCCAGCATGACCGAATGATCTAGACGGTCGAAACACTGCGTTATGTCACCCTCGACGAACCAGGTCGTCCCGGTCCAGGTGTTGGCCACCTCGCTGAGCAGGGTGTGGCAGCCGCGACCGGGGCGAAAACCGTGCGAGCGGTCGGAGAACTGTGGCTCGTAGAACGCTTCGAGCAGCAAGCGCACCACTTCGCCGACTAGTTTATCCGTCCAGGACGGCAGTCCGAGCGGTCTCATTCCTCCTTTCTTCTTGGGAATGTACACCCGCTTGACGGGCTTAAATCGGTAGCGTTCGTGGCGCAGTGCCTCGATGAGGCTGTCGATCTTAGCCAGGGACATGCCGTCCACAGTCTTCCCGTCCGCCCCGGGCGTCATGGCTCCCTTGTTTGAGTACAGACGCCCATAGGCGAGGAGATACAACTCTGGATTGAACAACTGCCGATACAACTCGTTACACGTCAGGCCACGCCTGCCGCGCTCACGGAGGACACCCAGCACCGTTTCGGCGCTCTGCATTTCGCATACCTCCCAGCTCTCGGGTGTCCGATCACCTGTGCCCCTTTGCCCTGTGGCCGGCTTTCCCGTCCTCCCTGGCGGGCCGTTACCCCCGCGACTACTATGGGCACTCCGTCGCCATAGGGCTCGCGCCCCTTAGGCGATCCCGCGTTCGTCCTTGCCGCACGTACTAGCGTGACTTAGGCGACCCACTCATCTCCTTGAATGCCTTCATTAGGCATCGCTGCGCATCCCGGAGGTTGCGCCGACCCCTCAATCATGCCGGCGCAGGATGCGCCGCCGGTTTCAGGCGTTATTCCGACGGACTCCCAGTTAAGTCGACTGGAGATTGGGCTTCAAGAAATCCATCCTTCGCCATATCACGCGGGTCCCACGGCGGCCCACCTTCAACGCCTTCGCGATGTCCGCCGTTTCTCTGGCATGCTGTTGTCCCCTTTGCCTTTCAGCGCCAGGTAAGCCATTGGACCCAGGAATCTTCCTCCAAATTCCTCCCAACTGTGTAGGGGATGCGGCAAGGCGCCTCGCGGCGCACTCGAAGTGTGGGACGCCAACGACAGCCCTCCCCGCATCAAAACCCCGGACATGTTCTCCGAGGATGGGAGGGGTCTACTGATGGTCGAYGGGCTTTCCAGCCGATGGTGGTGGTACCCGGTCAAGACCGGGGGGAAAGTCGTGTGGGCCGTGATTCCCGGCGGTCTGCCATCCGGCCCGCGGGCGACGCCCGCCGATGCGGCGATGCCGACGCGGACACCGACGCTCGGGCCGGAACCGGAGGAGCCCGTCTTCTACAGCACCGATCCCGGGACCTTGCTACGGGTCGTGGACGCGCTGCGTGGGCTGGACCCGTGGCACCTGCCCTCCACCGGCCGTCGCTCGCCCGACGCCATGGCGCGCACGGCGTGACGCACCGCTACGTGATCGGAAGGGGGAGACGTGGGCAAGCCGAGTGTGAGAGCTGAACGGAATGCGTTACGGGTCCAGATGCTGGACGCGGGWATGACCCATGCGGAGATCGCTGACGAGTTCATGCTTCGTTATCGGGTCCGTCCTCGCACGGCTTTCCGGCAGGCGCACGGCTGGACGCTGACACAGGCCGCTGGCCATATCAACGGCCACGCGGCCGAGCTTGGTATCGATCCGGACGGCGGGGCGCGCGTGACCGAATCCCAKCTGTGTGAAGTGGAGCATTGGCCGGAAGGGTACTCACGGCGAAAGCCGACCCCGCAGATTCTCGCGCTGCTGGCGTCCACCTATGGAACGGACGTCCACATGCTGGTGGACGCCCGCGACCGCCTCCGGATGCGTCCGGCGGACCGGCTGGTGATCGACGCCATGACGTGCCAACGTCAACCGGACGCCTGCCCCCACTGCCACCGCCGGGAACCGGCGGCGGCCACACCCCGGGCGCCGAGGGCGCGGCCGGACGCGCGGGCGTCATCCGGGAGCCTCGCTGTGTCGGCACACCCCCTGCCGATCGGGTAGCCGTATCGGTCGCCGTGCCGGTCCCCTGTTTGAGCGGCTACCCCGGCAGACAGCCGCTGGCGCCGGCCACCGGTTCCGCTGGGGTCGCCCGAGAACAGCCCGACTCGTACCCCTACAGGTCACGTGTTCACATCTGGACGGCCGTGGGCCCCGGCCGCCGGGCGTCCGCGCGCCCGCAGGCTCCCGCAGGTCCCTACATCCTGCTTGGTCGGAATTGTGTAGGGATCGGCCGGAGATGGCCACTCCGAGCTGGAAGGTCACGGTAGTTGGCCAGCACCGGTGCGCCAGCCGCCGCCGGTGTTGGCCAGCGCTGGCGGTGCCAGCGCGATGCACAGCGGGGCCCTGATGTCCGTTCCCAAGGATCATGTCTGGTGATCAAGTCTTGACCTGGGGTTTGACGGGTTCGAGCGGGAATCTGCGAGGGCCGGTCGGTGTGTCGTGTAGGCCGGGTGGCTGGCGTGT
>NZ_MRUJ01000285.1:0-9220 GCF_002099325.1 Frankia sp. KB5
TACCTCGCCGGAGCCCTGGGTCACACCCGGTCGGAGCCACCCGGTCGGAACCACCCGGTCGGAGTTACCCGATCGGAGCCACATCCGGCTGGAGCCACCCGGTCGGAGCTACCCGACCCGACCCGAGCCCGCCGGCCCGCGTCGGCCCGCCGCCCCCTCGATCATGCGCRCAGCCGTGTACCGAGATCGCGAGGACGTCAAGGTCGAGGAGGTCCCCGAACCGGGGTGCCGGCCGGGGCACGTCAAACTTCGCGTCGCCCACAACGGGATCTGTGGCAGCGACCTGCACGAGCACTACGCCGGCCCCATCCTCTTCCACGCCGAGCCGCATCCGCTGACCGGCCTGTCGATCCCCCTCGTCCTGGGACACGAGCTAGGCGGCACCGTGGTCGACGTGGGCGATGGTGTCGGCTCGGTCGCCGTGGGCGACCGGGCGGCGCGCGGTGACGCTACCAGGCAGTCGGTGGTGATCGACGATGGTCTCGTGATGCGCTGAAACGCGGGTTTCCGCTCGAGCCGGCGGGTCAGGAGTGGATGACGGCCCGGCCGGTCATCGACTCGGGCAGGATCCGTACCCAGTGCGGATGCTCGATGCGGTCCGCCCAGGGCTTGAGTCCCGTCTGCTCAAGCCTGGCCAGCGTGCCCGGGTCGGTGACGGACACGGCCTTCCCATTGATCAGGACGCTCCAGCCGCTGCGGGACGCCGGATCGCGCCCGTCGACCTCGAAACCAACCGCGTCCTCCTCGATCGCGGCGGTCAGCTTCGAGCCCACGGCCGTCCGGAAGGCCACCGCCTCCCCGTCCATCACGTAGTTCACCGGCAGCACGAGGACCTCCCCATCCGCCCGGAACGCCACCCGGCCGAGCTGCTCGTTCCCGAGCAGCCACAGGCAGGTTGCGGGGGACAGCACCCCGCCACCGGCATGGTCGAAGGCGAACGCCACCCTGATGCTGGTCCCGCTGGTCTGGGTCGGTGTCTGCGTCGTGGGCATGGCCAGCTCGGTCCGATCGGTCGGTGAAGCCACGGTGACGAGCGCCGGCGCGCCCGCGTTCGGCGGGGTCATCGCGTCATCCCCCTCGTTCTGGGTAGTCGACGTACCTCCACTTCTGGACGGTAGTCGGACGGGGCGACCGCGGGCAGGGCCGGTCGTCGCGCCGGCGCGGGTCGTCCGACCGGGGGATGGCCTGCCGGTGGTCCGCACCGGTCCGCGGGGAAGGCGTTCGCCGGCCGGCCGGGACGGTGGTTACGCGGCCGGGCGGTGGTCACGCGGCCGGCTCGATGTCCGGTATCCGCGCGGCGCGGAACGTCACCTCACGCCGCAGCCGGAACCCGAGCGACTCGTAGAGCCGGATCGCGTTCGTGTTGGTCGCCGCGGCGTGCAGGAACGGTGTCTCCCCGCGGGCCCGGATGCCCGCGGCGACCGCGCGGACGAGCCGGGTCRCGAGGCCCTGGCCCCGGTGGTCCGCGTCCGTGCAGACGGCGCTGATCTCGGTCCAGCCGGGCGGGTGCAGCCGTTCCCCGGCCATCGCCACCAGCGTGCCGTCCCGCCGGATGCCGAGGTACGTGCCGAGCTCGATCGTGCGAGGCAGGAACGGCCCGGGTTTGGTGCGTTCGGCCAGCGCGAGCATCTCCGGCACGTCCGCGGTCCCCAGCCGCACGGCCTCCTCGTCCGGGAGCGCGTCGACCCCCTCGTCTACGAGCTGCGCGCCGTCGAAGATCGCATCCCCCCAGCCGGGCGGCGGGGAAGCGTCGATGCCGGTGAACGGCGCGATCGCGCCCGGGCCGAGCAGCGCCGCGACGTTGCGCCAGGTGCTCTCGTCGGGCACGTCCGGCAGGGCGACGAACGGTGACACGCCGACCGGGTAGCGCAGCACGTCACCGACCCGCTCGGCGAAATGCGCGTGCGGACCCAGGAGGGAGGAACGGACGGGGTTGTTCAGCACATGCTGGCCGGTCGCGTGCCGCCCGGGCTCCGGCCGGTCGGGTCCCGGCCGCCCGGGGGCGTGCTGTCGGGGAACGGCAAGCTCGGTCACGCGGCGACCTTGATCACGATCTTGCCGCGGGCGTGGCCGTTCTCCACCGCGCGCAGCGCCGCCGGGGCCTGGTCCAGCGGGAAGGTCGCGGTCACGAGCGGGTCCAGCGCGTCGTCCACGACCAGCTGGGCGACCGCGTCGAGCACGCGRCTGTCCCGGGCCCGCTGGACCGTCGTCCCGCCGTACCGGTCGCTCGCCCCAGACAAGGCCGTGACGAGCTTCGACCGGTCCGCGAGGACCTCGACGACGTCGTCCAGCGTCTCGCCCCCGACGAGATCGTAGATTCCGTCGACCCCCCGGGACGCGGCGGCCCGCACCCGGTCCGCGACATCGGGGCCCGGCTCGACGTGCGCCACGCCGAGGGCCTCGACGAAGTCCTTCTTGCCGGCGCTCGCGGTGCCGACGACCGTCAGGCCCGCATGCCGGGCGATCTGCGCGGCGGCCACTCCCACGCCGCCACCCACACCGATGATCAGCAGGGTGGCGCCGGGCGGCAGGGCCAGCTGGTGCACGCCGTCGTAGGCGGTCGCCGCCGCGACCGGAAGCGTCGCCGCGGCCACGAAGGACACCGCGGCCGGCTTGCGCGCGCTCTCCCTGGCGGTCAGCACCGTGTACTCGGCGTAGCCACCGCCCGGCGCGCTGCCGAACACCTCGTCGCCGACGGCGAATCCGTTGACGTCCGGGCCCACCTGCGTCACCACGCCGGAGGCCTCCACTCCGAGCACGACCGGAAACACGGCCGGCGGGGCGGCCGGCAGCCGCAGGCCGCCCCGCAGCTTCCAGTCCACGGGGTTGACCCCGGCGGCGCGTACCGCGATCGTGAGCTGACCCGGCCCGGCCACCGGGATCGGGAGGTCAGCGAACGCCTCCACCTCCGGACCGCCGTGGTCGTTGTAGACGTAAGCCTTCGGCACCACAACCACCGTTCCCTTCGCCGTTTCCCTGGCCGTCCCGCCGCGGCTGTCCCACCGCGTCGAGACCTCCGCGATGTCCGCGATGTCCGCGATGTCCGCGGCAGGCGTCAACGCCGACCGCGATCACCTACAACACCGGGGCGGGCCGTCACCTTCCGGCGGTGGCCGGCACCGGGACGGCGGCGGCCACCGCCGAGGTCAGGCCGATAGTCGAATTCTGGTTCTGTTCGACGTCGAAGAAGGGCCGAAGAAGATCGAAGAAGGCTGGGGGAGAGGCCGGGGGAGGCCGGGAAAGGCCGGGGTGACCTGGGAGGCCGAGAAAGGCCTGGACAGGTGCGAACCCGGCCGACTCACGTCCGGCGCAGCCACTGCTCGGTGAGTAACTCGTAGGACCGCACCTGCTCGGCGGGGGTGACCTGGCGGGGCCGGTTCTGCGCTCACGGCCACGACCCCGCCGGTGGCTACCGGCACCGAGCCTGCCCTACAGCCGACCCGGTGACTCCCATAAGCCTGCTAACTCCCTCCAGGTAGGGCCAGCGGAGTTAGCCGGCGAGGAGCTGGCGGGCCATGACGATGCGCTGGATCTGGTTGGTACCTTCGTAGATCTGGGTGATCTTGGCGTCCCGCATGAGCCGTTCGGCGGGGAAGTCCTGGGTGTAGCCGTAGCCGCCGAGTAGCTGTACGGCGTCGGTGGTCACCTGCATGGCGGTGTCCGACGCCAGACACTTGGCGGCGGCGCCGAAGAACGTGAGGTCGGCGTCCCCCCGCTCGGACTTGGCGGCGGCGACATACACCATCTGGCGCGCGGCCTCCAGCGCCATGGCCATGTCGGCAAGCATGAACTGGATCCCCTGGAAGTCCGCGATGCGCTTGCCGAACTGCTTGCGCTCCTTGACGTAGTTCAGGGCGAGGTCGAGTGCGCCCTGGGCGATGCCGATGGCTTGTGCACCGATGGTCACCCGAGTGTGGTCGAGAGTACGCAGCGCCAGCCGGAGGCCGTGACCGAGCTCGCCGATGAGACGATCCTCGGGAATTCGGCAGTCGTCGAAGAGCAGCTCGCGGGTCGGAGAGCCCTTGATGCCCAGCTTCTTCTCCGGGCTGCCGACGGAGAAGCCCGGGTCGGAGCTCTCCACGATGAAAGCGCTGATGTTGGCGCCGCGTCGGCCGTCGGGGTCGGTGACGGCGAGCACGGTGTAGTACTCGGAGATCCCCGCGTTGGTGATCCAGGACTTCTGCCCGGAGAGCACCCAGTGGTCGCCGTCGCGGACGGCGCGGGTCTTCATCGCAGCGGTGTCGGAGCCGGCCTCACGTTCGGAGAGGCCGTAGGAGAAGGCGGCCTCGCCGCGGGCCAGCGGTGGGAGGTATCGCTGTTTCAGGTCGTCGGTGCCGCCGAGGATGAGCGGGAGGCTGCCGAGCTTGTTCACGGCGGGGATCAGCGAGGAGGACGCGCAGACGCGGGCGACCTCCTCGATGACGATGCAGGTGGCGAGCGCGTCGGCGCCGACGCCGTCGTATTCGACAGGGACGTGGGGCGCGTGGAAGTCGGAGGCCACCAGCGCGTCGTAGGCCTCCTGCGGGAACCGGCTGTGGGCGTCGACGTCGGCGGCGTACGGCGCGATCTTGTCGTAGGCCAGGGTGCGCACGGCGTCGCGCAACTCGAGGTGCTCGTCGCTGAGTCGGTACAGGTCGAAGTCGGTGGCGGTCATGGGTTCCTCGCTCACTAGGTCGCTTGCCAGGGCGCTCAGTAGGTGCAGAAGAGTTACTAAGGCGCTCAGTAGGTGTAGGGCGCTCAGTAGGTGTAGAAGCCGCGGCCGGTCTTGCGACCCAGCAGGCCGGCGTCGACCATGCGGGCCAGCAGCGGCGGCGGCGCATAGAGGGGTTCCTTGAACTCCTCGTACAGCGACTCGGCCACTGCCTTGGTGGTGTCCAGCCCGATCAGGTCAGCCAGCGCCAGCGGTCCTTGCGGGTGGGCGGCACCACGGACCAGTCCCTGGTCGATGTCCTCGGCCGTGGCGAACCCGGACTCCAGCATCCGGATCGCCGAGAGCACGAACGGGATCAGCAGGGCGTTGACCACGAAGCCCGCCCGGTCCTGGCAGTCGATGGCGTGCTTGCCCAGATCGTCCTGCACGAACGCCCGCGCCCGCTCGGTCGTCTCCGGGTCGGTCAGCAGGCTCGGCACCAGTTCGACCAGGGACAGCACCGGGACCGGGTTGAAGAAGTGGATACCCAGGACATGGGTGGGCCGTTCGGTGGCCACGGCGAGCTTCATGATCGGAATGGAGGAGGTGTTGGAGGCCAGCACCGCGTCCGGGTCCTTGACGACCTCGTCGAGTCGCTTGAACAGCGTGGACTTGGCGGTCTCGTCCTCGACGATCGCCTCCACCACGAGGCCGCGGTCGGCCAGGGCCTCGATGTCCTCGACGACCTGGATGCGTTCGAGTACTTCCGCGGCGCTGGCCACCTTGCCGCGGCTCTCCGCGCGGGACAGTGATGTCTCCAGGCGCTGCCGTCCCGCGGTCACGGCGGGCGTGGTCATCTCCACGACGACCACGTCCTTGCCGGCACGGGCGCAGACCTCGGCGATCCCGGCACCCATCAGGCCACAGCCGACGATACCGACCTTGTTGATGGCGTTCACCTGGCTCCTCCTCCACGGTGTTGGTACGCAGTATCATAGTTGTGGAACTACGTACCACCAAGTAATTTCGGTGCCGTGGAGCAGCAGCCGGCCCGCTTGGCCAAGGACAGGCTCGTCGCGGCGGCGTTCGAGCTCTTCGAGGAGCGTGGCTTCGAGGGCACGACGGTCGACGACATCGCGCAACGCGCGGGCGTCGGTCGGACGACGTTCTTCCGGATCTACCGGTCCAAGGAGGACGTGATCTTTCCCGAGCACGACGTGCTGCTCGGCCACATCGAAGCCCGGCTTGCGACCGCCGCTCCAGAGACCCGCGGGCTCGCTCTCGCGGAGGCCGCCCGCATAGTGCTGCAGCACTACCTCGCCGAGGGCGAGCTCGCCCGCGCCCGCTACCGCCTGACCAGCACCGTCCCTACACTGCGCGCCCGCGAGGTGGCCGGCATCCGGCAGTATCAGCGCCTGTTCGCCAGGTTCCTGCGCGACTGGATGGGCAACGCGCCCGACGGCGCCCTGCGTGCCGAGTTGGTGTCCGCGGCCATCGTCACCGCCCACAACCATGTGCTCCGACGCTGGCTCCGAGGCGAGACCACCTCCCCCGGCGAGGAGTTCAACCGTGCGATGGAGGTGGCGCTCGAGCATCTCGAAACACCTGCTGAAGCCGGGACAGCCGTTGTCATATTCCGCACCTCCGCCGGCGTGGACGCCGTGGTCACCCGGCTGCGTCGGGCACTTGAAGAGGAACAGCGGCGCCCCTTGAGCTAGCGAGGGTGTCTGAAAGGGATGCCGGCGGACCTACTTCGCGGTACTGGTCACGGAAGGGGACGCCCCGGACCGCGCCGGGGAACGGTGGCGATCGACCGAAGGGCAGGATGGGCACACGGTCCGGGGCGGACACCGCCCGCCCGGCTGCTCTGCTCGTTGCCCCGCTCGGTCCGTTACCCTGCTACCCCATCCGAAGCTGGAGATCGTCTTGTCCCACCCCGAGGAAGCGGTGATTCTCATCGTCCCGGCGTCCCGGCGGCTACCATGATCGGACGCGAACCCTTCCGCGGCGCGGTCCTCGATGCGGTGCTGGAACGGATCACCTATGCCAACGAGGAGACCGGCTACACGGTCGCGCGGGTTGACACCGGGCGCGGCGGTGACCTGGTGACCGTCGTCGGGGCGTTGCTCGGCGCGCAGCCGGGGGAGTCGCTACGGATGCGGGGGCGATGGGGTTCGCACCCGCAGTACGGCCGCCRGTTCCAGGTCGAGGATTACACGACCGTGCTGCCGGCGACCGTCCAGGGCGTGCAGCGCTATCTCGGCTCGGGCCTTATCAAGGGCATCGGTCCGCGCCTGGCCGAACGCATCGTCGAGCATTTCGGGGTCGCGGCGCTGGACGTCATCGAAAAGGAGCCGGAACGACTCATCGAGGTGCCGAAGCTCGGCCCGAAGCGTACCAGGGCGATCGCCGAGGCGTGGGAGGAACAGAAGGCCATCAAGGAGGTGATGGTCTTTCTTCAGGGGGTGGGTGTGTCCACCTCGCTGGCGGTGCGGATCTACAAACAGTACGGGGACGCGTCGATCGGTGTGGTGCGCAATGAGCCCTACCGGCTGGCCACGGACGTCTGGGGCATCGGGTTCCRCACCGCGGACACCATCGCGAAGGCGGTGGGGATTCCGCATGACAGTCCGCAGCGGATCAAGGCTGGCCTGCTGTTCACGCTGTCCGAGGCCACCGACGGCGGTGGCCACTGCTTTCTGCCCGAGCCCCGGCTCATCAGCGACGCCGTGCAGATTCTCCAGGTCGACACCGGTGACGTCATCGAGTGCCTGGGGGAGCTGGTCGCCGAGGACGGGGTCGTCCGGGAGGAGGTTCCAAGCGAGGATCCGGCGACGCCGACGGCCGCGATCTACCTGGTGCCGTTCCACCGGGCCGAGATATCCGTTGCCGGCCAGTTGCGCCGCCTGCTGAATACCGGCGCGGACCGGTTGGCCGCCTTCGCCTCGGTGGACTGGGACCGGGCGTTGGGCTGGCTGCGGGAGCGGACCGGGGTCGAGCTCGCGCCGGCCCAGCGCGATGCGGTGCAGCTTGCCCTGACGTCCAGGGTCGCCGTGCTGACGGGCGGACCGGGCTGCGGCAAGAGTTTCACCGTCCGCTCCATCGTGACGCTCGCACTGGCCCGGCAGGCGAAGGTGATCCTCGCCGCGCCGACCGGCCGGGCCGCGAAGCGGCTGACCGAGCTGACCGGGCACGAGGCATCGACGGTGCACCGGCTGCTGGAGCTGCGGCCGGGCGGTGACGCCGCCTTCGACCGGGACCGCCCGCTCGACGCCGACCTGATCGTCGTTGACGAGGCGTCGATGGTCGACCTGCTACTGGCGAACAAGCTTGCCAAGGCGGTTCCGCCCGGCGCGCATCTGCTGCTGGTCGGCGACGTCGACCAGCTGCCGTCGGTCGGTGCCGGCCAGGTGCTACGCGACCTGCTCGCCGAGGGGACGCCGATCCCGCATGTCCGGCTCACCCAGGTCTTCCGAGCGGCGACCGAGTCCGGGGTGGTGACCAACGCGCACCGCATCAACCGTGGTGACTATCCGCTGGTCCGGGGACTGCCCGACTTCTTCTTGTTCGCCGCCGAGGAGGCGGAGGAGGCGGCGAAAATCACCGCGGAGGTGGTCGCCCGGCGGATTCCGGCGAAGTTCGGGCTTGATCCGCGCCGGGACGTGCAGGTACTGACCCCGATGCACCGCGGCCCGGCGGGGGCCGGCGCGCTGAACACCCTGCTGCAGGAGGCCCTGACGCCGTCCCGCCCGAACGTGGCCGAGCGGCGCTTTGGCAGCCGGACGTTCCGGGTCGGCGACAAGGTTACGCAGGTGCGCAACAACTACGACAAGGGCGCGAGCGGGGTCTTCAACGGCACTCTCGGCGTGGTCACCGCGCTGGATGTGGAGAACCAGACGCTCACCATCCGGACCGACGAGGACGAGGACATCGACTACGACTTCGGGGAGCTCGACGAGCTGACCCACGCCTACGCGGTGACGATCCACCGCTCCCAGGGCAGTGAGTACCCCGCGGTCGTCATCCCGCTCACCACCAGCGCCTGGATGATGCTGCAACGCAATCTGCTCTACACGGCCGTCACCCGGGCGAAGAAGCTGGTCGTGCTGGTGGGATCCCGCCGGGCGATCGGCCAGGCGGTGCGGGCCGCCGGTCACGGCCAGCGGCACACCGCGCTCGACCACCGGCTGCGTAGCGGGTGACTGGTGAACACCACCTACCATCGGCTCGTAACGGTAACGGCGACACGGTCAGCTCGACGCCGCCACGCCCAGGCTCACGCTGGTTGCCGCGGCTATGACCACTGCCTCCGCTTCCGCGATGACCTTCTTGACGATCGGGGCGACCGGCGTCAGGTCGGTCGCCGTCCGGATCCGCTCCTTCGCGTGCCCGCGGGACGCGCGCTCGGGTGCCACCACCTCGAGTAGACGGGCCGGGCCCGCGAGCGCGAGCAGGAGAAGTTCCTCGGCGAGCAGCATCGTCGTCTCCTCATTCGTCGGCGTTCGTGCCCCGGACCCTTACCTGGTCCGGGGACGGGGGCGCCCGGTCGGCCGGCTGGCAATCCCCGGTCAGGGCTCCGGCACGTTCGCG
>NZ_MRUJ01000286.1:0-3565 GCF_002099325.1 Frankia sp. KB5
CTCAGTGGCGATGAGCCCCTTACCTTGTGGGCTGTCCTCGACGAGTCCGTCCTGCGGCGTCACGTGGGCGGTGCCGAGGTCATGCGTCTTCAGCTCGATCATCTGGCGGGTTGCGCGGCCCAGTCGAACATCACGGTTCAGGTGCTGCCCTTCACGTTCGGTGCCTACGTGGCCTTTGGCTACCCGTTTACGATCATGTCGTTCCCTGGGGCGGCGGGTGGCGAGGTTGTCCACATGGATCAGCTCCACAGTGGGCTCTACCTGGAGCGGGAGCCCGATCTACGGCGGTATAAGCTGGCTATGAACCGTCTGCGGGCCGCCGCGCTCGACCCGGAACGGTCCCGTGAACTGATCGTTAAGGCGGCGGAGGCACTGACATGAGCAACACCCCACTCGACCGGACCGGCGCCGCCGCCGGGCTTGTCTGGCGCAAGAGCAGCTACAGCGGGGGCAACGGAGGCGACTGCGTCGAGGTTGCTGGCCTCCCTGGCGGGGGTCGCGCTGTCCGGGACTCCAAGAACCCCCATGGTCCCGTGCTTGAGTTCACCGAGGCCGAGTGGTCCGCGTTCCTGGCCGGCGCTCGCGACGGGCAGTTCGACTGACAGCAGCTTCGCGGCTTCCTCGGATGATCTAGTAACTCCCTCAGCCGGGTAGCGCCTACCTGGCAGTTGCCGGGTAGGCCGGCGTCTCGTCACGGGGTTTCTCCTGCTTTCGGTGTCCGCTGTGCTGGCACGCGGCTCGGAGCTGGGGTGGCGCCTCGGTGGGCGGGGGAGGCTGGGAGGTGCCAGTCGTCGAGGGCGCGCAGGCCGTCGATCACTCGGCGCAGCAGCGCCGGGTCATTCTGGAAGGTGACTGGGCGGACGGGGGCGGCCACCGGCTCGGCCGAGCGTCTTTCCAGTTCTGTCGAGGAGCCGGGGATCGCGACCGGTTGCACTGTCTGCATCATGTCGGCGCGTAGTGCTGACCAGACGACCTTGCCGCCGGACTTCGGCCTGTACCAGGACCAGCGGATGCTGAATGCCTCGATGAGGAAGAGCCCGCGTCCGCTTTCTTCGTCGGAGCTTGCGTCGGTGAGTACGGGTGGGTCGTCGGAGTTGTCCCAGACTTCGACGACGAGCTGTCCGTCGCTCGCGGTCAACCGAAAAGCGATCAGATCGTCAGCGCCGCTTGCCTTCGTCGCGTTGGAGGTCAGTTCGGACATCACCAGGGTGGCAGTCTCGATAGCGGCGGCGTTCACTCCCCACTGTCTGAGCACGCGGACGGTGGCAGCACGAGCGGCTGGAACAGAGCTGAGGACGGCCGGAAACCGTTCGACCGCGACACGGACGATCGGTGACGCCAGCCGCTTCTTCCCGGCCTTCGCGGACTGTCGCCGGCGTGGGCTGGACGATTCCTGACGGTGGGCAGGTCCGGGCGGGACCTGGAGTGCCTGGTCCTGGGTGCGAGGTGTTCGGGGCGGTGGTGGGAGGGGCACGACCGCGCCGCCGAGCGCGACCACCTCGTCGCCGATGGCGCGTCGGACCTCCGGCGAGTGCGAGAGGTGGGTGATGTCGGGGACCAGCACGACGGCGCGCTCGGATCGTCCCACTGCTTCGAGCAGAGTCGTGAGACCGGGAGGATGGACGGCTTCGGTCGACGGGGGTTCCTGGTCGACGTAGATGGTGGCCAGTTCCATTCCCTCGACGGCGGCGTATTCGCTGATGGTGTTGTGTAGGAAGTGTATCTCGTCCGCGTTGTCGATTCTTATGTATCCGAACGCGGTCTGCATCACTACACCACCTGGTGATTGAGCGGGTCTCGCGAGGCCACGAGCCTCGAAAAGAGAAAGTTCGTGGAGATGGACGTGTCTGCCACGTCGTTGTCAGAGCGGCGTGCGATGTCGGTGCGTTGCCGGGGAGCGTGTGGGTTCGCGTTTCCTCAGGCGGCGGTCGAGCCGCGGAGGTGGGCCTTGAAAGACCGCGCGCTGTCGCGTCGCTGCTCGGTGGCCGGGACGGCGTCCAGCACGGTGCGGCTCAGGGCGAGGATGGGGCTGGTGTACTGGTCGCGGGGCAGGCGGGCCACGATGGTGTTCGCGTGTTCCAGCCCTGCCGTGATGTCGCCGCTACGTACGAGGCAGACGGCGCGTTGCAGTCCGACCAGGGCGGATCCGCGTCGGTTCGTGGCGGGGAACAGGCGGGAGGCCGCCGTCTGGGCCTGGTCCGCGCGGGTGTAGTCGCCCAGGTGGGAGTAGGTGTAGCTTTCCGCGAGGCGCAGGGCGCGTTCGGACCAGCCGAACCACGAGGCGGTGTCCTGGCGTACCCGGTCGGGCAGGCGTTCGAAGTTCGCCTGGACGTCGGTCAGCGCGGTTCGGGCGTCGTCGTTCCTGCCCGCGCGGACGAACGCTCGCGCTTTGCCGTCCAGGTATTCCTGGACCGCTTCGGGGGGAACCCCGCCCTGGGCGGTGATCGCGTCTGCCTCGGCGACAAGGTCGAGTACGGCCGGCAGGGGTCGCTGTTCGTACAACGCGCGGACGATCTCACGTCCGCGTGTCCACAGCCGGGTGTGGAGGTCGCCGGAGGCGTCGGCGGCCTGTTTCGCGGTGCGCCACCACCGCTGGGATGCGGGCAGATCGCCGACGTCCGCGGTGGCGTGCGCGGTGAACGCCGCCAGGAGCGCGCCGATTCGGCGTAGCTCGCGGACAGCTGTGTCATCGGTCTGGCGTCGCGCGACTGTGCCGAGCATGGACAGGTCGGTGTCGAGTCTGCGGAGCAGGACGGCGGGCGGGCTGCTGCCGTAGCTCAGGGCGTACTCCCAGACGACCTGCCGCCACTCGTCGAGATCGGCGCCGCTTCCGCCGGCGGTCAGGGAGCTCAGGAGGTCGTGGCGGGTCAGTTCCATCGCGGCGAAGGGCGGGAGCGTGGCGGTTCCCGCCAGGAAGTCGCGCCGGTCGACGGCGACCTCTACCATCCCACCGGCACGTCGCAGGACCGGACGATCTGGTAGGCCCAGGCTGGCCGGCTCCTGCTGGTGGTCGGACCCCACGGCGAAGTCCGGGCTGCGCTCGGGGGGCACATAGATCGGCTGAGGCGGTGCCGCTCTGCTCAGCCCGTCCAGAGTCAGCCGCTCGGCGGCGGTGAAGTGCTCGCGGTCGTCGAGGTCGAGCAGGTCCTGGATCTGCGCGCCGTAGGCGGTCGCGAGCAGTGCGAGGGTGCGTGGTGTGGGTTTCCGCGTCCGTCCTGTCGATCCAGGCCACTTCTCCACTTCACACAACGTCGGGCCGGTCATCGCGGCCCGTCCGTCCGTGTCGAAGCCGGTCTGTGCGGCGACTGTGTTGATCTGGCGTGCCGCCTGGCTGTAGGTCCAGCCGTGTGCCCGTCGCCATGCCTCCCGTGGTCGAAGCCGGTACCGGGTCGCGAACTCCAGGGCGACCTGGCCGTGGCTCAGTCCCAGCGCCCGCATCCGTGAGCGAAGGTCGTCTTGTTCTTCCCGCAGGCTGATCCGCGCCGTCGGCATCTGCCCCCACCCAGCTCGTGGTCCGCGTGTGCGACGCGGACGTGCCTCCTGTCCGGAGCGCGAGGCGAAGGCG
>NZ_MRUJ01000287.1:0-6871 GCF_002099325.1 Frankia sp. KB5
GTCCGCGCGGGTGTAGTCGCCCAGGTGGGAGTAGGTGTAGCTTTCCGCGAGGCGCAGGGCGCGTTCGGACCAGCCGAACCACGAGGCGGTGTCCTGGCGTACCCGGTCGGGCAGGCGTTCGAAGTTCGCCTGGACGTCGGTCAGCGCGGTTCGGGCGTCGTCGTTCCTGCCCGCGCGGACGAACGCTCGCGCTTTGCCGTCCAGGTATTCCTGGACCGCTTCGGGGGGAACCCCGCCCTGGGCGGTGATCGCGTCTGCCTCGGCGACAAGGTCGAGTACGGCCGGCAGGGGTCGCTGTTCGTACAACGCGCGGACGATCTCACGTCCGCGTGTCCACAGCCGGGTGTGGAGGTCGCCGGAGGCGTCGGCGGCCTGTTTCGCGGTGCGCCACCACCGCTGGGATGCGGGCAGATCGCCGACGTCCGCGGTGGCGTGCGCGGTGAACGCCGCCAGGAGCGCGCCGATTCGGCGTAGCTCGCGGACAGCTGTGTCATCGGTCTGGCGTCGCGCGACTGTGCCGAGCATGGACAGGTCGGTGTCGAGTCTGCGGAGCAGGACGGCGGGCGGGCTGCTGCCGTAGCTCAGGGCGTACTCCCAGACGACCTGCCGCCACTCGTCGAGATCGGCGCCGCTTCCGCCGGCGGTCAGGGAGCTCAGGAGGTCGTGGCGGGTCAGTTCCATCGCGGCGAAGGGCGGGAGCGTGGCGGTTCCCGCCAGGAAGTCGCGCCGGTCGACGGCGACCTCTACCATCCCACCGGCACGTCGCAGGACCGGACGATCTGGTAGGCCCAGGCTGGCCGGCTCCTGCTGGTGGTCGGACCCCACGGCGAAGTCCGGGCTGCGCTCGGGGGGCACATAGATCGGCTGAGGCGGTGCCGCTCTGCTCAGCCCGTCCAGAGTCAGCCGCTCGGCGGCGGTGAAGTGCTCGCGGTCGTCGAGGTCGAGCAGGTCCTGGATCTGCGCGCCGTAGGCGGTCGCGAGCAGTGCGAGGGTGCGTGGTGTGGGTTTCCGCGTCCGTCCTGTCGATCCAGGCCACTTCTCCACTTCACACAACGTCGGGCCGGTCATCGCGGCCCGTCCGTCCGTGTCGAAGCCGGTCTGTGCGGCGACTGTGTTGATCTGGCGTGCCGCCTGGCTGTAGGTCCAGCCGTGTGCCCGTCGCCATGCCTCCCGTGGTCGAAGCCGGTACCGGGTCGCGAACTCCAGGGCGACCTGGCCGTGGCTCAGTCCCAGCGCCCGCATCCGTGAGCGAAGGTCGTCTTGTTCTTCCCGCAGGCTGATCCGCGCCGTCGGCATCTGCCCCCACCCAGCTCGTGGTCCGCGTGTGCGACGCGGACGTGCCTCCTGTCCGGAGCGCGAGGCGAAGGCGYGAAGGTGGCTCCATGCCAGCCCCGGGCATGCTCGAATCCCCGTTCGGCCGCAGGCGGGCTGTCGCATCGTGGCCGAGCGGTGACATCAACAGGATGCCCTCTTTGGCACTGCCGTGCAATGCACGGCAGTACGATGAGGAGAACTTTTCCTGCTGTTGACTGCCCTCGCAGGGTGGTGCCCGTGAGAACGTAGGACCCGGTCGGGTTGACCGCGGTGAGGAGGTGGCAGTGCCAAGCAAGGCGAGCCCGACGATGCGACGGCGGCAGGCCGGTGCCGAGCTGCGGCGGCTGCGGGAGGCGGCGGACATCACGATCGAGCAGGCTGCGACACATCTGGGGTGCTCGGAATCGAAGATCAGCCGGATGGAGACGGGGACCGGCTTGCAGCGCCCCCGCGACGTCACGGCGTTGCTCGACTTCTACGGCGTGACCGCCACGCAGCTGCGCGAGGACCTGTTGCGGATGGTGCGTGACTCCCGTCAGCAGGACTGGTGGCACAGCTACACCGACGCGGTGCCTCGCTGGTTCGAGCGGTTCATGGCGGCCGAGAGYAGCGCCGTGCGGGTGGAGAAGTTCGAAAACCAGYTCGTTCCCGGGCTGTTGCAGACCCCGGAGTACGCCCGCGCGGTGCTGCGCTCGGCGAACACCAGCCTCGACGACGACGAGATCGACCGCCGGGTGGTGGTCCGGATGGAACGACAGAAGCGCCTGCTCGGTGACGATCCGCTCTCACTGTGGGTCGTGCTCGACGAGTCCGTTCTCCGTCGCCAGGTAGGCGGGGCCGACGTCATGCGCGCCCAGCTCCAGCGCCTGATCAAAGACGCCGCGCAGCAGAACATCACCGTGCAGGTCCTGCCGTACGCGCTCGGCGCCTACGCCGCGTTCGGCTACCCATTCACGATCATGACCTTCCCGGCTCCACCAGGAGGACAGGTCGTCCACATGGACCAGCTACACAGCGGCCTGTACCTGGAACGGGACTCCGATCTGCGCCGGTACCAGCTCGCCATGAACCGCCTGCAAGCCGCCGCGCTCGACCCGGAGCAGTCGAACAGAATGATCACCGAGGCTGCGGAGAAGCTGGCCTGAACAACACCCACGGCCGTGCCGTCTCCCGGCCGCGGATTCTGGCTCCGCACGGTGTTGTCCGTAAGATCGGGAACTGTGGTGGCTAGGCCGCGGTTGAGCGCGCCGACGATCGGCGTCCACAGCTCCTTCCTGGAGGCCGTCGAGGAATACCGTGCAGAGGGTGGCTATCCCGACTTCGAGGATCTGGAGATCCACGAGCCGGCGGCCTTCGCCGCCTACGTCGCGGCGCTACGCCGGGACCACGACTTGTGGCCGTCCTCGGTCACCCCGGACCTGCTGTTGATCTTTTGGTGGATCGACGGTCCGGAGTACCTGGGACGTCTCTCGGTGCGGCCGATCCCGACACCCGAGCTCGCCGAGTATGGGCACATCGGCTACGACATCAAGCCCTCTGCCCGCCGATGCGGCCACGGGACCGCGATGCTTCGGGCGGCCCTGCCCATTGTGAACCGGCTCGGCGTCGATCCCGCGCTTCTGACATCCCGGACGCGCAACATCGCCAGCCGGAGGATGATAGAGGCCAACGGCGGACGATTCATACACCAGCGTGGCGACAGGCTGTACTTCCATCTCCCGACCCACGCTGGAAGCCGATAGGGCGACGCTGGACGCCGTCGACGAGCCCACGTTCGTCCCGCCGCAGGCGGTGCCGAGGGCAACCACCAAGGTCATAAAGGTGAGGTACTACAGCGGCCTGTTGCGGACGCCGTCGGCCTCGTCGTCGAGGCCGACGCGGTCGTGGCCAGCGTCAACGCTCCACCTGCGGCGGTCCAGGACTACCTGGACGGGAAAGCGCGTGTCCTCGTCAGGGCGGAGGCGGCGAGGAAGCACGCAGCGTCCTGGCCGAGGTGCAGATCAACTTCGAGCGTCTTCCAGCTGCATCTGTTTCCCGTCGCGAACCGGCACGGGCCGGTCTTGGTCGGCCTCCAGCGCGCGCTGTGCCAGGTCCGCAGCGGAGACATCGCCGGCGGGATCGACGAGGCGTACAGCGCTCTGGACCTCGTTGGTTCGCTGGAGGCGCCGTGCGACGGTCGCTGGTGCCGCCCACCCAGTGGCGAATGGTTCTTATGGGTGATATACCACCTTCATTTCGGCTACTGCGTTTATGGTCAGAACGGGTCAAATAGTGCTGGGTTGCCGTTCCGACTGTGAAGTGGGACCGGGTCTGGGTGGGTCTGGTGGGGCAGGCTGGAGGGAGGTGCGGTCCGCAGTGGGACTGTGACTGATCGGCGCTGGATGGTGCGAGGTGGACGCTGTGGCTCCTCGTTGCACGCCTGGCCGCTACCGCCGGATGGGCTGGCTGGCCAGCGGGCTGCTGTACGTGGCCGTCGCTGTGGTGGTTGTCTCGTGCAGCTCGGGCGGTGACAGTGAGCCGTCGCCTGGGCCGGTGGCCTCGACAGGGGGAGCCCGAAGCTCGCCGGCGACGTCCGTGTCGCCGTCGCCGACCTCGCCGGCTGACGCCGCGGGTCAGCGTGCGATTGCGGCCTATGTCGGGTTGTGGAAGGCGATGGCGGAGGCGAGCCACACCTCGAACTGGCAGTCTCCGGATCTTGTGCGGTACGCGTCGGGGTCGGCGTTGCAGGTGCTCTCGGGCAGCCTGTATGCCGATCATCTCAACGGGTTCGTCTCTCGTGGCGAGCCGGTCCTGCACCCGCAGGTGACCTCGGTGAGCCCGTCGGAGGCGCCGACGACGGTGATGCTGTCGGACTGCGCGGACAGTACGAACTGGTTGCAGTATCGCACCGACGGCACGTTGGTCGATGACGAGCCGGGCGGGCGGCGCCTGGTCACCTCCGAGGTTCGCCTGCACGAGGACGGGTCGTGGCGGGTCACGCGCTTCGCTGTCGAGGATCTCGGATCATGCTGAGGCCACGGCGGGTCGCGGCGGTGGCCGGGCTCGTGATGTGTCTGGTGGGCGTGGCTGCGGCGCCGGCGTTGGCCGGCGACCCGTATGGGTCGACGACCTGCTCCCAGAACCCCCATCCCGGCTGCGAGCTCGCCGCCGGCCAGGACGGATCGACTGCCGGGCCCGATCAAGGCGCGAGCCCGCCGCGGGGCGCACCGGACGATGGCTCGACCGGTGGTCGGGTGACGCCTCCGCCTGGGGACGTAGCGCTGGGCCCGTCAGACTCCGCGCACTGCGCCTACGTCCGCAGCGACTTCCAGCCGCCCTCCACACCGATCCAGCCGGTACATCTGCGCTCCGCTCCGCGGGGCAGCGGGCCGAGGGTCGTCGCAGCGGCCGACTGGTCGGGGGCACTGGTGGTGCGACCGGCCGCAACGGGACCGGATGGCCGGCCTGGTTCCTGGTACGTCTACCAGTGCCAGACGCCCGGCCTGCGTGACGCGCTCTACCGGCCTCCCGTCTGGATCGCCGACGCCCCCGCCGGCCCCGCCCCGGACCCGGCCGCGCTCGCAGAACAGGCCCGCAACCAGCTACGCCTCGCAGGTCCGGCGATCTCGATGAGCCCGGTCCGCGACCAGCTGGTGCAGCTGCCGACGTGGCTGTGGCTTGATGCGGCCGGGTGGAACCAGGTGGCGGCGACCGCGGCGGCGGGCGGGGTGGCGGTGACGGCGGTCGCCAAGCCCGTGGCGGTGGACTGGTCTCTCGGGGACGGCGGGACGGTGACCTGCACGGGGCCGGGCACGCCGTTCCCGGCGGGGGCTGATCCGAAGAGCGCGTCGCCGGACTGTGGCTACACCTATCGTCACCGCTCGTTGGACGAGCCGGGCGGGACGTTCACGGTGACGGCGACGGTGCGTTGGGACGTGACGTGGGCGGGTGCGGGCCAGGCCGGCGCGTTCCCTGGGTTGACGACGACGTCGACGGTTGCGGTCCGGGTGATCGACATTCCTGCGCTCACGACGGGTGGGGGCTGAGGATAGGCCGCGTCCAGGCATGGCGCGCGGCGGACGTGACCTGGTTTCTGTGCTGAGGGTCTAGCATTTGGATGGAGAGTTCGCCTC
Organism: Frankia sp. KB5; assembly: GCF_002099325.1. Classification (NCBI taxonomy): domain Bacteria; kingdom Bacillati; phylum Actinomycetota; class Actinomycetes; order Frankiales; family Frankiaceae; genus Frankia; species Frankia sp. KB5. Next base: position 5,427 of record NZ_MRUJ01000287.1, read on the forward strand.
GTGGACCGGCCGGGCGGAGATTCCACCGCGCGGGCCGAGTTGACCTAGCGAGTTGCGTTGCGCCGTRGCCGGCGGTTTTGCTATGTAGGTCGGCCCGCTGGCCACGAGTTGGCTGAGTGGCCCGGTAGACCGCGGGGAGATCCGATCCGACCGGCGGTGGCGTCATGGACCTCTCGAAGCCGGAAATACTGGTGTGTGGGTCCGGGCAGGGCGGAAAGGGCCAGTGGAGCGTCGGTCGCAGCGGGCGGCCGACCAGCCAACGAGACGCGCGCCGCCAGCTACACTCTCGCTGACGCTTAGACTGGCGGGGTATTGTAGGGGAGTTTGTAAGCGGGCGGACGTTCCTGGGAGTTCGCCTCTATCTGAGCGGCGCTCCAAGGGGTGCTGCCGGGACAGCGCGCAGCGGATCGCCGGCCTCGGCGGCGCCAGCGGACCTGCCCAGCGAGACGTGTGCCCTGGTCAGCCACCCTGCCCTGGGAATCTGCCTCCCGCTGCTCGTGCAGCGAGCGGAGTCAGTGGCCGCTGCTCATCGTGAACCGACCCCTCCAGGAATACCCCCTGCCCATCGGTGGGCCTGTCGGCTAGCCACTCCGGTCTCCCATTTGAAGAGCTACCCCACCCAGGCGCGCTGGTGCAGGTCGCCGGCCTGCTGTCACTACCCAAAAGCAGCCCGACTGATTCCCCTGAGAATCAGGGAATTAATCGGGACGGGGAATGGCGGGCCTCGCCGGAAGACGGCGGAACAGTGGGGGTCCGGTGTCACATTCTTCGGGAATTCAATGGTGGTTGCCCGGGGCTGTTTGYTGGGTTCGGCTTTTATCTTTCTTTTCTCCCGTCCTGGCAACAAGGCTTTCTTTGGATTTCTCGTCGCTGTCGCCACTCTCCCAGGAATGGCCTCTGACCTGCGGAAACGTGGCCGGAAATGATCGCCAGAAAGGCGGAATTGGGCGCCCGGAAGTATTGATTTCCGGGCGTGCGGGAGGGACTATTAGATATCGGCGCGTTGCGCCCGGCGCGCGGCGCTAAATCCCTCTCTTGCATGGAGCCCCTTCATGTCGCATGCCTTCATTTCCCCTGTCTTTTCGCGGGACATTCCTTCGACCGTGGCCGGTGAGGCGGTCACGGCCGAGGACATGGCGCGGGTGACCGAAGCGGACTTCTCCGCGATCGTCGAGTCCGCGCGCCGGTACTGCTGGAAGGCCGACGCGTCCCGGTCGCGTAAGCGTGCCGACGGTTCGGCCACGATCGCGCGGGACGGCCACGGGAGCTACGGCCATGACGACGTGTCCGATGACGTCGCCCAGGACGCGGTACTGATCTACGCCCGTCGGCTCGGCGCGATCATGGCTAGCTGTGTGGTCGCGTCGGTCGACGTGGCGACCCGTGAGCCTGACCGGTGGCAGTACCGGCCACAGGATGGAGAGATGTTCCTCGTGGACCGTGCC
>NZ_MRUJ01000288.1:0-9074 GCF_002099325.1 Frankia sp. KB5
CCCTCACCGTGGTGGCCCGCCGTTGTTCCCCCGGACCCCACGGCCCCACCGCCCCACCCACCCCACCGGCTGTCACAGAACGTCATCGGTGGCGTTTCCGCCGGCGCCGGAACCCACCCTCACACGCGCTACTCACAGCGACGAAACAGCAGCCGGGCCCGGATCCTCACACCACCACCGGCCCCAGCCCCCCGCACCCCGTCTCACACCGTCTACCTGCACAAACAGACTTTGCGGGTCACCCTGGGGTGTGCAGTGCGGCGGTGATGACGACCAGGGCGTCGATGACGTCCGGGCGTTTCTTCGTGGGAAGCTTGGCGTCGGCGAGCATGGCCCCTGCTCGTTTGTACGAGTCGAGGGTGAAGGTTCTCGCGCAGGCGACGCAGCCGGCGGTGATGTTGGCCGCGCCGCGGATGGGGGGCGTGCTTTCCCGGGTTTGTGGGACGGTGYAGTCCTTCAGGTATTGGCTGAAGGTGTGGACCGTTCTCGGGTCCGGTCGCCACGCTTGGGCGAGGACGGGGCCGATGAGAACCGGCCGGTGTGGTGCCGCGCGTAGGCAGTGGTGGAGTAGTCGCGCCGTGGGGTTGTCCCGCAGGAGCGCTACGAGCATCCCGGTGTCGTAGATGACGGTACGGGGGATCACGCGACGGTCGCGGTGTCCGTTCCGAGTGCGCTGGCCAGGACCCGGTGGATGAGGGTCTGTTCGTCCGTGGTCAGGGCGTYGAACGAGGGCGGGTCCGCCTCGGGGAGGTCGGTGGTCTGCTCCAGGGCGGCCTGGTTGCGTGCGTCCAGTGCCGCGAAGGCCGCTGTGGCGGCGTCGTCACGTGYCATCTGGGCGACGGCTGCCGCGATCATGTAGGCGGAGACGTCCATGCCGGCCGCTTCCGTGTGCGTCCTGATCGCGGCCTGGACGTCTGAGAGCGCGTCTGAGAACTCGGGTCACCAGTCACCGGTGCGTCCGAGGCGACGGGACATGACCATGATCATGGCGATGTAGACCATCGCCTCGTGGCTCTCGGGTGAGGTCTCGTAGTCACGCACGCATCGGCGGTGCTTGTTGATCCATCCGTAGGTCCGTTCGACGACCCAGCGACGTGGCAGGACCACGAACCCGGCGGCGTTGTCGGTCCGCTTGACGATCTGGACGGTGAGGTTGAGGGTCTTGGCCGCCCAGGTGACGAGCCGTCCGGCGTAGCCGCCGTCGGCCCAGACGTGGCGGACCGCGCCGAAACCGTCGCGCAGGGCGGCGAGCACACGGTGCGCTCCGTCCCGGTCCTGGATGCTCGCGGCCGTCACGACGACGGCGAGTAGCAGGCCGTTGGTGTCTGTGGCGATGTGCCGTTTGCGGCCTTTGGTCTTCTTGCCGGCGTCGTAGCCGGCGGTCGAGGAGGGCACCGTGTCGGCGGCACGCACGGTCTGTGAGTCCACGATCGCGGCGGTCGGCAGCGGGTCACGCCCAGCGTGCACGCGAAGCACGTCACGCAGGCAGTCGTGCACCCGCTGCCACACGCCCGCCGTCGCCCAACGCCGGTAGATGTCGTAGATGGTCTTGGGGGGTGGGAAGTCGTGCGGGAGCTGCGCCCAGGCGATCCCGCCGCGGACCAGATAGAAGATCGCGTCGAGGACGGTCCGGCGCGGCCACTTCTCCGGCCGGCCACCCTTGCTGGTGGCGCTGCCTGGTAGCGGCAGCAGCGGCTCGATGACCGCCCACTGGGCGTCGGTCATCGATGACGACGGGTAGAACGGGCACGGCGCCGTTGCGACGGAGGTCGTCTCGGCGTGGGCCGGGCATAGCGGACACAGGCAGGTCGTGGACACTGGTGCGCGGGCTCCTGGCGGACCGGGTTGGCGTGAGAACCACCAGTCCTACCGGGAGCCCACCCATTTTCGATCAAGGTTCGCCCACCAGCCGCCCAGTTCTCAGACGCGCTCTGAGGCTGTCGAGATCGTGAACCGGATATTCGGCATGCCGCTATCGTAACACGGCATATTACGCCACCTTGGCCGCTTTGGCGGCCCGTCGGGTACTCGACTGGGGGCCCAGGCGGCGTACGCGGGCTCCAGTCCGACCGGCGACGGTGGTCGGCCCGGACATGGGCGCGCCGTGGACCCGGGATATCGGGCCGTGGGTCGCGCCCGGCACGGTCCCGTAAGGTCACCTGGCAGCGGCAGCCGGTGTGTCGGTTGTGGACGTACGACGACGTCGCCGTGCGTTTCCGCTGGTGGGTGGCCTGTTCACGTGATCGGGGATGGCGATCGTGGGTCCGGGGATCGTGGGTTGGTGGTTCGGGTTGTGCCCGGTTCTGTCCACCACCGTTGACCAGGGGTTTTGTCGCTCCGTCGAGCACCTTGAAGATCGTTATGTAGCAACGGGTGTAGCAACGCGAGACGGTGGACGTCTACCGCGTAACCCCGCTGACCTGCATGAATGCTGAAACCTGACTGTCCGCCGTGATATTTCGGCTCGTTGCTACAACCGTCGCTACAGTGCACGCCAAATGGGACGGTCGCGGAGCCAGAGCACGCATCTGACCTGGGCCGATGAGCGRCATCGCGGCGGGCGACYGCCCGTTGCAGCGGCGGACGGTCTGCGGGGTGCTCTCCCAGCGGTAGYGCATTCGCTGGGCGACGTTGGCCAGCGGGGGTGAGGGCCTCGGCCATGCTGATCTCTGCGCCCCGTGGCCTCGACGACGCGATCGTCCTCGCCACCCAGCAGCGGCGCCCAAGGCGACGCTCACTCGGGGCCGCCGGACGTGGGTTGGGTAGCGCCGCCGCCGAAGCACCAGCTTCAAAGGCTCCTTCACTGAAAGATCCACCGGACCGAGGGCAGCCCTATCGGCACGTTCCGAGACTTCAGTTCCCAGTTCCGAGCGTCGTCTTCCTGAGGCCTTCGAGATCGCTCGACAACTGACGATCAGGTCGGGGGTGCTGGTCCGCGCGTCCCACACCGGTCGGCGGACCAGCCGACCGTGGTCCGTCGACGGCACGGTTCTGATGCCGGTAGATGACGATGTTCATCAGTAGGCTGCCGGCGATGCACAGGGCGCTGCCGGCCGCGGTGCAGACGAGAACCACGTCGGGGGAGGTGTCGGCCAGGCGCGGGATCGCGTTGAGAGGCGCTGTGGAGTAGACCAGCAGGGTGGCCCAGCCGCATGGACGTACTGGCGCCAGTCTGGCGCGCAGGCGGCGGGGCACCCGGCCGGCGGCCAGTGCCAGTCCCGCGGGCAGCAGGGTGAGGGAGAAGGTAACCAGGCCGATCCACTGCCACTTCATGCCGCGGGGCTCCTCTGGCGGACGGTGGGACGCGGTGTTCGGCTGCACCGTGATTCGGTCGCGAGCGGCAACGATGTTGATCGTCTGAGAACGCGACGAACCGCTGTCGGCCGGCAGGCAGCTCAAAAATCGGACCGTGCCTGGTCGCCGGGGCGATCACCTTCGGTCCGGTCGAGCCCGCCGGATCGGCCGTCCCGGTCCTGCTGGCTGTTTCATCCCTGGACGACGAACACGACCAGCATTCCGGCGAGGCAGAGCAGACCGAGGACGGAAAGCGAGATGGAGAGCGTCCGGTGGTCGCGCAGCAGGGCTGCGGTCGGGTTCAGAGCCAGGCCTGCGTACAGCAGCGCCAGGGCCAGTGACTGCGAGCGTGACGCGTGCCCCGCGAACGGCCGTCGGAACGGCCGCTGGCGCACGACCGCGGTCAGGAAGTACGTGGCGGCCAGGGCCCAGGCCACGGCGAGTATGACTGTGACAATCCGATCGGACATTACTGCGACTCCCAGGCAGACGGATCGAGGGTGCGTGCGGGCGTCGCGGGCGCCCTTGGACGGACCTGGGCGGCCGGGGGAGGTGTCCGCTCACGGCTCTCCCGCGCTCAGCGTCCAGCCGGTCAGCAGGATGGTGGGCATGAGGACAGCGCCGGGTAGGACCGTGACCATGCCGTCCAGTCCGAAGCCGAGCGCTCCGCCCAGCAGGGCGCCGACGAGGACAAGGCGCGGGGTGCGGCGCCACCACCGGCGGGGGCGGGGCGGGGGGTCGTCGCGGACGATGACGAATCTGCCGTCGGGCCCGACATCGACCTTGACGCCCGGGCGGGAGGTCAGTTCGAACCGTTTGGKTGGCTCCCGCCGGATCCCGCCGATGGGCATGAGACGGATGCTGCCGGGCAGTTCGACGACGAGCGCGCCCACCAGCCCTGACGCCGACGACCTGCCCCGCACGATCACCTCGGCCTCGTCGGGTATCTCCTCGACGGCCGGGTGCCACATCACCCGCTGCCAGCCGTAGGGCACCGGGTTTCCGATGTCGTTCAGGATGAGCCAGGTACTCGGATGGGTGATGCCCACTCCGCTGGTGTTCTTTCCGATCCGGGGATGGGCGACCATGGCGCGGCCGGGCTGTTCGGCGGCGTGCCGGAAACGCAGGCTGCGCATTGCCCACCACAGCGGCACGCCGATCGCGGCTGCGGCGGCGTATACGAGGAAAACGCTCGGGGTGCCGTTGTCGTCTCCCGTTCCCGAGTCCGCGGGGAAGCCCCGCGGTGAGGGGTCGGTCGGGTCGTAGGCGACGGTGAACCGCTCACCGACGCGATACCGATGATCGACGTCGAACCGTTGCACATGGTCGCGGCCGKTGGCGTCGACCCAGCGGGCCCGTAGGTCGAAGTGCTCTTCGTACCGGTCCTCGACMACTGTGCCGTCGGCGAGGGCGGTCGCCTCGGCGCGGGCTGTGTCGTACCGGTGCGCCCGCCACGCGGTGTCACCGGCGATCACCGTGAATCCGGCCAGGGCGACCGAGATACCGAACAGCGTCACCCGCAGCACCGGGCGCCGGGCGAACAGGGCCGCCCGTCTCGTTCCGGGGGCGTGGCCGAGCCCCGTCATGCCCCTGCTTCCATGATGGCTTCGGTGTCGTTGCTTGCTGCGATCAGTGCCCGCACCTGGGTYGCGTCGCCGGAATCCACGGCTTGCTCGATCAGCTCCCGTACGTCAACGGTTCGGCCGTCGGGGGAGATGACCACGGCTGTCACCCATCGGCTCGCCCGTTCCCAGCCGGAGTCGACCAGCCTCATGCTGATCAGGCTGCCCAGGCAGTCGGAGAGGACCGCGCGGGCAAGCGCGTCGCGCCCCGGCGGTGGCTCGGCGCGGATCGAGGGCTCGATGCGGCGGGCGAGCCCGCGCCAGCCCGTGTCTCTCCCCGCCCGGGCCCACCACCTGCCACCCGCACGGGGTGCCTCTGCGAGGACTCCACCTGACGTCTGGAAGGGGGCGGTCCCATCGCCCGATGCGTGGGCTGCCGACGGGCGAGGAACGGCGGCCGGAGGTGGACCGGACTCCAGGGCCTCGACCGCAGCGGTCACCGCGTCCGGCACCGTGCCCCGGCCTGTCGCCCGCAGCAAGTCGGCACGTGCCTCCTCGACGGGCCGGAACAGGTCCGCCGGACCTTCCAGCACGCTTGCCGGGAGCACGATCTGGTTGGAGTCGGGGAGCAGCTCCCGGGGAGCCCACCGATTCAGGTCATCGGCCTGGTGGATACGCACCGGCCCGCCGGCGGGGCCGCCGACGGGCCGGCAGTGGGATGCCTCGGCGCGTTTGGTGCCCGGTGACGCGGCGTCGCCGATGTCAGTTCTGGCGGGAGTGGATGTCGGTAGTTCCGCCAGGGCAGCCAGACGCGGCTGCAGTGGAAGCCGGGCGTGCGCGGCCCAGGGGTCCCTGGTCTCGTCCGTCAGGATGGCCGCGAAGACCCACCGGACGACGTGTGGATCATCAAGGGCCTCGTCGAGGGCGTCGTACAGGTCCTCGGGGAACGTCCGCTGTTGGGCGAGGACCTTGGTCCAGTGCCCGCCGAGGTGGTCGAACGCCGCCGCGACCAGCGTCGCGCGGGTCAGGACGGAGCGGACTTCGGTGGTACCGAGAATCTCGGCGGCCCGTGCGTCCGCCGCGAGCTCCACCCGCCAGCGGTACCGCTGCGTAGCGTTGAGCAACGCAGCGGAGACGGCCCGGCGTGGCGGGAAGCGGCTGGTGAGCGCCTGCGCGACCATGCCGCGGGTGGAYGCCAGGGCTCCTTCGCGCCAGCCGGTCAGCTGATGACGGGCGATCTCCCGGGCGATGATGGCCGTGAGCTGCGTGGCGGTGAGCCCACGCAGAAGGGGCCAGCCGAGGAGCAGGCTCGGTGACCGGCCACCGAACCCCGGGTGCACCTGCGCCACCGGAGTCGGCAGAACCCGGACGGCGAGCGGAGTGTCGAACTCCATCTCTCGGGCGGCCCGGCGTATCAGGATGGCAAGGTCGGGTTCGTCGTCCGGTCGTAGCACCCGGCCCGGTGGGCGGGCGCTCCGGAGGACCGGGATGAGCAGGGCCAGCAGCATCCCGATGAACGGTGCGACACCGATCAACCAGTCATGCGACGCGACGGCCAGGCCGACGATGAAAAAACTCAGGACGAGACTGTCGATCATGAAGAAGAGCCACAGGACGATCGCCCATAGAACGGTTGCCAGGGCCGTTCTACGGTCGGCCCGGAACTGRCCGACGGGCGGTGGAATGGTGCTCATGGGCATCCCGAGAAGGRCACAGTGTCCTCTTTCGGAGCAGCGCGAAATGATCCGTGGYAGCACGACAGCGAACGTCGGCCAGCCCGCGGAACGAGTATCGACAATGGCTACGACCGGGCTTCGGCCCGAACGCGGCAATGAAATCGAGGACGACCAGAGGCCTCCAGGGAAGGTCGGCACAATACAGCGGTGGACAGCACGCATTGCTTCGCCGACCAGACTTCCCGGCACACCAACGGATACCTTATCGGCTTGTTTCTGAACCCGCAAGTGCTTCCGGGGCGGACAATGTGCCGGAGCGACACTGGCTGGGCGCGGGACCTCGTGGTGTCGGCCATGGCCACACCCGTGCTGACAGGCGAAATGATCTTCTGGCGGCTTCCCTCCATCATCGACACCCGGTCCGGGTCGGCGCGGGACAGGGAGAGCCGGCTCCGGGACGTAGGGCAGGCCACTGTGCCCCGGCCAGTCGGGCCGATATGGTGGGAGACGGTGCGCCGGGAAGTCTGGTCGGCATGAAGATGCGTCTGGTCTGGGTGCGTTGTGTGACCGGTTCGAGGTGGTCATGGGACGCGCGGAGAGATGCCGCATGCGATTGGACTTCTCGAAGGGATGTGGATGTTCGCCGCACCGTCTGGTACCCCGACGCCGGAGGGCCGGGGTCGGTCCGGTGTTCTTCCCACCCGGCTCCTGACGCGGCCGGGCTGGTCCCGCGCTCAGCAGGTCACCGGCGTGCTGCGCAGCGAGACCGTTGGTGGCCTGCTGCTCCTGGCCGGCGCGGTGGTGGCGCTGGTCTGGGCGAACTCGCCCTGGCGTGCGGCGTACGAGACGCTGACCGGCACCCACGTCGGGCCGGAGGCGTTGCATCTGCGCCTGAACCTGGCGCACTGGGCGTCCGACGGCCTGCTCGCGATCTTCTTCTTCGTGGTGGGCCTTGAACTGAAACGTGAGTTCGTCCTCGGGGATCTGAGATCACCCAGCCGCGCGGCCCTGCCGATCGTCGCGGCGGTGGGCGGGATGGCGATGCCCGCCCTGATCTACACCCTGGTCAACAGCCTGCCCGCGGACGGGGCGCCTGAGGGATGGGCGGTGCCGACCGCGACCGACATCGCGTTCGCGGTCGCCGTGTTGGCCATCATCGGCACCCATCTGCCGGTCGCGCTTCGTTCGTTCCTGCTGACCCTGGCCGTCGTCGACGACCTCCTCGCCATCACGATCATCGCGGTGTTCTTCACCGACTCGCTCAGCCCGGCACCGCTGGCCGGCTCGGTCGCGACGATCATCCTGTTCACACTCCTGGTGAACTGGGGTGCCGGCCGCTGGTGGCTGCTGCTGCCGCTTGCCGTCGTTGCGTGGGCGCTCATGCACGCCTCGGGGGTGCACGCGACCATCGCCGGGGTGCTGATGGGATTCGCGGTACCCGCCCGCCCGGAGCCTGGGGAACACGTGGGGATGTCGGAGCGACTCGAACATCTCTGGCGGCCGGTGTCCGCCGGCATCGCCGTGCCGATCTTCGCGTTGATGGCGGCCGGTGTGTCGCTGGGTGACGGCGGGATCGGCGCGGCGTTGCGTGACCCCGCGGGCATGGGCATAGCCCTGGGGCTCGTGGTCGGCAAGCTGGTCGGGGTCCTGGGCTCCACGTTCCTGCTGGCCCGCTTCACCCGCGCCGAGCTGGACCAGAGCCTGTCCTGGTGGGACATCCTCGGGATCGCCCTGCTGGCCGGGGTCGGCTTCACCGTCTCGCTGCTCATCGGTGAGCTGGCATTCGGCGACGGGACCGAACGCGACGACCACGCCAAGGCGGCGATCCTCCTCGGATCCCTGACCTCCGCTCTGCTCGCGGCAGTGGTCCTCCGAGCCCGTAACCGTGTGTACCGCAGGATCGAGGAAGAAGAAACCATCGATCAGGATGGCGACGGCATCCCCGACGTGTTCCAAGAACCCGCCGTTGAGGACGCCGCTTCCCATGCCACCGACACTCCCCGTCGAGGTTGATGGAGAGCACCGAACATAAAAGCCCGGCGACCAGCCCATGGCATTCAGCTCCTTCTGAGAGCTGGGCGTCCAAGGGGCGTGCGCTTGGATCGAGAGCGATTCGCGCGCACGCCCCAAAGACCTACGATCTCTCTTCTGGCTGGTTCGGYACTGCAGGAATCTCGTCGCTGAGCACAGGGGCGAGCTGGGTGCGCGTATCGGTTCGTAGCTGTGCCACGAGCTTGCGTGCGGTCTTTGCGCCGATGCGGAGACGTTTGCGGAGGGTTTCGGCGGAGATCGGACGGTGGTGGGTCTCCCAATGGAGAGTGTCCTCGGCGCGTGCGCGGTGAAGTAGATCCTGTTCAGCGGCCCGCCGCCGGTGCCCAGGAGGTCTGAACTCGGTTTGCTCTTGTAGGTCCAGCGTTCGTGGCGCCGACGGTACGAGGGCACCGGAATGACTTACCGGTTCCATTTCTCCCTCGATACCGGGTGGGCCCAGTTGTCCGAGCGCCGCCTTCTGGCTGGTGCCCGTCTGGTGCATGGCCTGGAG
>NZ_MRUJ01000289.1:0-8916 GCF_002099325.1 Frankia sp. KB5
ACCCAGCACCCTCCAAGATCAGAGAGATGCAGACTGTTCCGACCTGTCCGACCCTGCCCTACGACACGCCGTTCGACCTCAGGAAAGTCCGGTCAACAGTTCGGTGACCACGATCCGGTCGAACAGCGGACAGCACGCTGCCACGCGTCCCGGGCCTGCCACGCTCCCGAGCGTGGGCTTTGCTGGAGGTGGTGGCTATACCGCGCAGCGTTATCTGCAATGAGCTTTAGGCATTGACATCGACACGGACGGTGCTACGGTTCGCGCGTTGACCGCCCGCCGCGTACGGATCGGGGAAGGCGGCCAGGGATGACGACGCCACGCCCGCGACGCAGTTGCACCCACTGCGGCCACCGGCACGCCACCGGCCATCCGGTCCACCGCCCTGCGGGACCGGACCCCAGGGAAGGAGGAGCCGCTCCATGCCCCAGCTCGACGATCACCGTTGGATGACCCGGGCCATCGAACTCGCCCACCGCTGCCCACCCGCCGCCGGCGCCTACTCCGTGGGCGCCGTCATCGTCGACAAGAACAACCAGGAGATCGCCTTCGGCTTCTCCCGCGAGGTCGACGACGCGGTACACGCCGAGGAGTCCGCACTCGCGAAGATCGGCCCGGGCGACCCTCGGCTCGCCACCGCGACGATCTACAGCACCCTCGAACCCTGCTCCCAGCGCAAGTCCCGGCCCCGCACCTGCACCCAGCTCATCCTGGAAGCAAAGATCCCGCGAGTGGTCATCGCCTGGCGCGAACCCAGCCTCTTCGTCGCCGACTGCCAAGGCTACGAACTCCTCACCCAGGCGGGCGTCACCGTCGTGGAACTACCCGAGCTCGGTGAACAGGCCCGCGCCATGAACGCCCACCTGTCAGTCTGATCCAATTTCGGCTGACGTCCGCTCGGCCTCGGAACGCTCTGGGCCGGTGTCCGCCGCGGTCCGTTGCCCCACGGGGTGGGAAGTTAGTGCCAGGGGTGGAGCGCGCAGGCGCTCGGCAACCCGCGCCACGACCGCGGGATCCGTACTGAAGGTGGTGTCCGGCAGGCCCGGCGCGCGTGCCGGAGCGGTTCTGGCACACCGACCAGATGCGTGATGCCTTCGCGGCCCAGCACATAGGCCGGGTCTCCGCGGCCTATCGCCTGCACCCCCACCACCTCCGGGCCCATCAGCCAGGAACGGCTGGGTCGGTGGCACACCCTGACGCAGGCCCAGGTCAGCCGGATCGAGAGCGGGCCACCTATCCGTGATCTTGACCGGCTGGCGCACTGGGCGCGGACCCCGCGGATGCCGCCGCACCTGCTGTGGTTCGACCTCCCCGGGCGACCCCGGCCGACGCCGGTGACCGTCGCGCTGGCCGCCCGGCCCAGCGGGCAGCTGTCACCGCCGGTCCCGGCGGCCGYGTTCACCCGGTGCCAGTCGCCCTGGTGGTACCAGCAGCAGTCCCGCCCGCCGCGGCGCGGGCGGATCTGGCGTACCCGCCGGCGCCGCGGTCCGCGTCGACCGGAGCACCGACCAGAGCGGCCAGCGTCTGGTCGGTCAGCCTGCGCCACCGAGGGTTCGCCGGCGTGTGTGGGCCGGTGACCGTGAACAGCACCTGGGTGAAGGCGTCGGCCGTGCTGTTGACGAACTGGCGCTGGACCCAGATCGGCGGCTCGGGATCGTCCGGGAGGTACCGCATCCACACCGCCGCTGCGTAGCGCTCGGCGCCGTTCATCAGCGACAAGCCTTCCCGCTCCGGCTGGGTCACGACAGCCACCGGCCGCAGGCCAGTCGCCGTGAACAGTTGCAACCGGAACGTCGTCGGACCCAGCGCCCGCGCGACGGTGAACATGTGCTCGTCGACCACCCGGGTCCGGGGTGATGCCGCCGTCGCCATGGCGCCCAGTTTCACGCGACGGGCAGCGTCAAGCCCGTGCCAAGAGCGGGTACCTGTCCGCACGGCAAGCCGCTGCGAACCGTCTGGGCACCCGGCTACGGTCCGGACGCCCAGCCGCCGGCGGCGAGGCGGATGGCGGCGGGCACGACGGCCCACAGCACGACCAGCACGACGAAGGTGCAGCCCCCGGCGATCCAGCCGGCCGGCGCCCCCCTGACCACGTCGAAGATGAGCAGGACGACCCCGGAGACGGCCACGGCGAACAATGCCAGGCCCACCTGGGCGAGCCGGTTCGCCACCCGGATCAGCGTCTCCTTCTCCTTGCGCCGGAAGACCGCGCGGTGCAGGCTCACCGGCATGATGAGCAGCCCGGTGGCGCTGACCGTCAGCAGCACGATCACGAGATAGAGCGACTTCTGCTCGTTGCTCAACGTCGTGAACCGCTGCTGGAACGGGATGGCGAGCAGGAAGGCGGTCAGCAGCTGCACGCCCGTCTGGACGACGCGCAACTCCTGCAGCAGATCTCCCCAGTTGCGGTACCGGCGTTGCGCCGGGGTCTCCGAAGGGTCCGGCCCGCCGTTCGAGGAGCTCCCCCGGGCGGTGGAACTCCTCGCCGTCATCCCGCCGCCGTCATCCCGCCGCCGCCGTCTGCCGCCGAGCGTCGCGCAGCCGGTCGACGAGGGACACCACCGGCCCGAATACCCGCTGAGCGGTGGGGGATCCCGCGACCGAGGGGTGCGGATGGGTGGGGGCGATCGCCTGAATGGCCCGCAGTCTGYGGCCCAGGCGCACGAGTTCGGATTCGGGACGGACCTGGCGCAGCGCCTCGAACTCCTCCCGCTCCTCGCGCTCGGCGTGTTCCAGCACCGTGTGCTCGAACGCGGCGAGCTTGGCCCCGAACTCGACGCTGCTCGCCTCCATCCGATCGAGGTCGGCGAGGTCCCGACTCGCAGCCTTCTCCTCGTGGTTGCGGGCATCGGTCACCTCGGGCCCCACCACCTGCCGGCTGATCGGGCGCAGCACCACCTCCTCGCCGGTCTCGTGGGCCGCGAGCAGCGCCCGCAGCTCGTCGAACGTCTCCTGGCGGCGTCGGCCCGTCGACGTCCTGACCTTCCCGAACAGCTCGCGGATCTCGGCATGCTGCGCGAGCAGGATCCCGACCACATCGTCCTCGGGGAGCTGACTCGCCCGGGTTCGTTCCCTCGTGGCCTTGCTGACCGTCATCGCACTCTCCTCATCGCGGACCGCGCACCGGACCGTGTCCCTGCTGGCCTGCCCGCTTGGCGGGAACAGGAACCTGGTCCGAGCGGGGGATGCGCCGGACCGGGATGTCCAGGCCCAGGGATGGGCGCTCTGAGAGGAGAGCAGGAGGTTCTTCGGAATTCGGAATCAGGAGGTTCGTCGGCGCCGGGCGGGTCTACCGGCGTTCGAACATCCAGGCCGCGGCCAGCGCTACGCCGACCACGATCCCGACGAGCAGCGCCCCGCCGAACACGAAGAAACCGACCGTCCTGATCAGGGCGATCGCGATCGGCAACGCCGCGGCCAGCAGGAACACGCCGTGGGTGCGCACCGGCGTGTTCACCATGGCGATGATCTTGCGCGGGCCTGTCACCCGGTTGACGTTCAGCTCGTCGGACACCGACGGYATGAGCCGGATCGTCGTCCACGTCAGCAGGACGAAGGCGATCGACAGCCCGAGGGCGTAGAGGAGCCCCACGCCGCGGCCGAAGGCGTCGAACGCCGCACCGGCGCCGATCACGGTGATCATCAGCGGGACGTACCAGGAGGTGGTGCGGTCCTGCCGGGCCTGACCGGCGAGCCAGCGCGCCTGGGCGAACCGTTCGCCGCGCCGACCGGAACCGCCATAGTACTGATCCGCCATAGTCGCTCGACGCTCCCCTCCCACGGCCGGCGCCGTGATGCCCCCGTACCTCACGGGGACATCACGCCCCGATCTGCCCATCCTCCCCCAAGACGAGGGAAAGYCGGGCCGTTTCGGGAGGATCACCTGCCCGCCGCGCCGTCACCGCTGGATCGCGGGCCGCGCTCGGCGGGCCGCGAGAGCCGACACCGCAGGTGGCGCGGCAGGTGGCGCGGCAGGTGGCGCCGCCGGTGACCCGCCGTCCACCCGCTCGGTACGTGCCCGATCGGGCATCCCCGCCCGGGGCCCTCGATCTCGGCCCACGACCCGAAAGCTCGCGGCTCACGGCCCAAGAGCCCACGACCCGAGGGAAAGGGACTCGCACCGGGTCGAAGGTCCGCCGCGGCGGAGTCACCACACGTCGCACTAATCACTACACGTCGTACTTCCGGGCGTGCGGATGACCGCGACCGCGCACTGGGCGTGTGTCACACACTGTGAACTGATGGAGCCCAGCAGCAGCTCGGCGAATCCGCCGCGGCCCCGGGCTCCGATGACCAGGAGCTGCGCCCCCGCCGCGGCCCGCAGCAGGCTGGACGCGGCCGCTCCGCGGATCAGGTCCGTGCGCACATCGAGATCACCCGGCTCGGGCAGACCCACGCGCACCGCCTCGTCCAGCACGGCTCGCGCGGCGCCTTCGAGGGCGGCGTCGACGAGGGCCGTTCCGCCGGATCCCGTCGCATCGAGCGCGGGACCCCCGAACGCGGGACCCCCGAACGCCGACCCCCCGAACGCCGACCCGCCGAGCGCCGCATCGGCGGACCCCGGGTCACCAAATCCTGGACGATCATCGAGTACCGTGCCCCCCGATGCCGTGCCCCGAACTCCACGGCCGGCGAATCCCGGAGCGAAGCCCGTTTCGCCCGGGTCCGTCCGGATGGATCCGGTCCCGCCCGGATCCGTGTCGCCGAGCCCCGCACCAGCCGACGCCGCACCAGCCGGCGCCGCACCAGCCGGCCCGGCACGAACGGCCCCAGCGCCCACCGTGGGTACCGCACCAGCGGACCTGGCACCGCAGAGTCCCAGCCGGACAACGCACTCCGGTGGCAGCGGCGCCCAGGCGTGCATGATGCGCAGCGACGCCCGGCGCAGCGCCGCCTCCTGGGCGGCCCACCGCAGCGCGGCCAACGAGCAGGCGGACCCGTCCACCCCGACGACGACGGGCCCGCTCTCGGCCGGCTCCGCCGACCTGCCGTGGACCACGACCACCGGCACCGACGCCCCGTACACGCACGCCATGCTGACCGAACCGGCCGGCAGGCGGCGCGGCCGGTCACGGCCGCGGGCACCGAGGACGAGCATGACCGCGCCCTCCGACTCGGTCAGTATCGTGTCCACCGGGCTCCCGTACACGGTCCGCTCGACGATCCAGGCGTCGGGCTGGGCCTCRCGGACCCGGTTGACGACGTCGTGCAGCATCCACTGGGCCGTCCAGCGGGGATGCTCCGGTGAGGTGGCGGGCGGCGGCTTCACCCGCGTGCAGAACGGGCCGGCCGCGGCCCAGACGAGCACGGCACGCACCCGCGCGCTACAACGACGCCCCGCGCGCACGGCCCACCGCAGCGCGCGCTCGGCATCTGTCGACCCGTCGATCCCGACCACGATGTCCGCCACGCGACACCGCCTCCCCTCCGAGCATCCTCGCTCGCCGAGCAGGCATCCGTCCCGATCCCGTGTCTACTACAACACGAAGAGACAACGGACGCGAGGGGAGACAGACGGGAGACAGTGGATGGATCTCCCGGCAGTGGCGGACGCCGGTCATGAACAGGTCGATATCGTTCATGAAACGGTAACAGATCTCGGTGCCGACCAGGGTGTGCGCGGAAAACCCGAGGGAACACCAGGAGAGGAGGTGGTACGGATGTCGGTCCGTCCAACCCCCGCCTCGGTGCTCGGGCCGAAGGCCGAGGTTCCCGAGCCGGCGACGGCGGTGGTGGAGCTGCTGGGGATACTGCGCCGCCATCTGGGCATGGATCTTGCCTGGCTCGGTCGCATCGAGGCGGACGTCCTCGTCGTGCAGGTCATCAACGGGGACGGCGCGTCGTTCCAGCTGGCCCCGGGCTCCACCGTTCGGCGCGAGAGCGCCCTGTTCGGACGCGTCCTGTCCGGTGAGTTTCCCACCGTCATCCCGGACACCCGAGCCGATCCGCGCATCCTGCGACTGCCCGTCGTCGACGAACTCGACGTGGGGGCCTACGCCGCCGTGCCGGTGGTCGACAGCGACGGCATCGTCTACGGCCTGGCCGGCTGTCTCGGGCACGGGCCGCATCCGCACCTGCGGCCGCGCGACGGCCGGTTCCTGCGGATGATCGCGGAGATCCTCGGCGATTCCGTGACCGACCTGCACCGGATGTGGGAGGTCCGCAGCCGCGTCTGGCGCGACGTCAGCCATGTGATCGACGGCGGGGGGCCCGCGCTCGCCTTCCAGCCGGTGCTCGACCTCGAACACGGAAAGATCATCGGAGTGGAGGCGCTGTCCCGGTTCTCGGACTACGCCCGCAGCCCGTCACAGTGGTTCACCGCGGCAGGCTCCGTCGGCCTCAACGTCGATCTCGAACTCGCCRCGGTCCGACGCGCGCTCGCCGTGCTGCCCCGGCTGCCGACGCACATGATCCTCGCGATTAACGTCTCGGCGACGACCCTCTCGGCCGGCCTGGTGGACATGATCATGAACGAGGATGCCGAACGCATCCTCGTGGAGATCACCGAGCACGAACGGATCGGCGACACTCCGGCGATCAACCGCGACATCGAGCACCTGCGCCGGCTCGGCGTCCGCATCGCCGCCGACGACGTGGGTACCGGCTATGCCGGGCTGGAACAGCTCGTCCGGCTGCGACCGGAGATCATCAAGATGGACTGCTGCCTGACCCAGGGCATCGACACCGACCCGGCCCGGCGGGCCGTGGCCGCCGGGCTGGTGCACGTCGCCAAGGAGATCGGAGGCAGCGTGGTCGCCGAGGGCATCGAGACCGCGGCCGAACTCCAGGCCACCCGGGAGACCGCGATCCCCTACGGCCAGGGCTTCCTTCTCGGCCCGCCCACCCCCGTCCTGCCCGAGGCCGTCAGGTAAGCCCCGGCGTCAGGTAAGCCCCGGCGCGCCCGGCCGCAGCGGCGGCGGTCAACCATCGACGGCGGGGCTCTCCCGACGCAACCGGAACCAGACGACCTTCCCGTCGCCGGGGATGACGTCGGCGCCCCAGGTCTCAGCGAGCTCGGCCACCAGGTGCATACCCCGCCCGCCGAGCGAGTCGGTGTCGACCTGCTGCACCTGCGGGAGGCGGCTGTCCGGATCCTGGACGCCGACCCACACCTGGTGGTCGGTTGTCCGGATCTCCAGAACCGGCTCACCGCGGCCGTGCACGACGGCGTTGGTGACCAGTTCGCTGGCGAGCAGCACGACGATCTCGGTCAGCTCCGCCGCGAAGCCGGTGCCGGYGAGGCCCGCGGCCAGCCGGACCCGGGCCTGCCGGGGCGCGATCGGGCTGAGCGGCAGCACGAACCTGTCCAACGGCTCGCCGGGCTCGCCGGGCTCGCCCGACTCGCCGGGCAGCTCCGGTTTACCCGTCATGTGAAAGACATTTCCTTGCAATCATGTGGATAAACCCGGTGTCGGAGCTCAGTCCGTGACCCGCGCGAGCACCTCGTCCCAGTCCCGCAGGAAACGATCGAGACCGTACCGGGCCAGGGCCGCCCGCCGGGCCTTCTTCCCGTACGCCCGAGCGAGGTCCACCGAAGCGGGAACGGTCCAGCTCAGCGCACGCCGCGCGGGCGGAACTGAACGCTGATCCGCGGCCCGACCGGCCGCGCCGTCTTGGGCACGGCATGATCCCACGTGCGCTGGCAACTGCCTCCCATCACGAGCAGGTCGCCGTGGCCCAGGTCGTGCCGGATCGCCGGGCCGCCCCCGCCCCGCGGCCGCAGCAGCAACGCACGCGGGGCGCCCAGGACGGCGATCGCGACCATGGTGTCGCGGAACCCACCCGGCCCGACGCGATCGCCATGCCAGGCCACACTGTCACGCCCGTCGCGATACAGGCACAGCCCGGCGGTAGCGAAGCCCTCGCCCAACTCGGCCGCATAGTGCTCGTCGAGGACCCGCTTCGCCGCGCCGAGCGCCGGATCGGGCAGCGACGCACGCTCGTCGTAGAAGGCGAGCAGCCGGGGAATGTCGACGACCCTGTCGTACATCGTCCGCTGCTCCGCCCGCCAGGGGACACGATCGCGCAGCCGCTCGAAGAGCACGTCGGCTCCAACGATCCAGCGGGGCCGCACATCGACCCACGCACCCCGCGCGAGCCCGACTCGTCGGACGGACGTCCCGAGTGGGCCGACCTCGATCGCCGGGGCGTCATCGAGCAACGAGGCCTGGAACGCCGCGATCTCCATGCTTCGACACTACCAAACACACGTTCGAAGACAGGTCTGCGACAAGCCCGAAGGCCCGAAGGCCGTCACAGGTTGACAGGCGAGTAATCGGAGCAGGAATAGACGAGGGTAGCCGGCGGGGTCCCCTCGAACCGCATCGTTCCGATGTACGTCGCCCCCGTCGGCGACTTCCGCGAGGTCTTCAGCTCCACGACAGGCCTACGGATCCCGCTTTCCAACCGAAGGCACGACGTAACCGGCACCCGGAGGTCCGCCGCTCCCGCTGCGGCGAAAAACACGACCGTCCGACCGGCTCCGACGCGTACCTCCAGCACGTTCACGAAGTAGTTGTCGTCGTAAACGCTCACCGCCACCGATGGCATCGTCACCGTGCCGAGGAGCGCGGCCGAGTAGTCCGCCTGGCACGAGTAGCGGAAACGGTAGCTTCCCGGCAGCGCGAGCGAGAACGTCAGTGTTCCGGAATACCGTCCGGAGGAGCTCACCGGCACGTCGGCCTGGACGGGAAACAGCCGGAGCTCGCGAGAACCCGACGAGACCAGCACGCAGGATGTCCGCGGATCCCGCAGGTCGCTACGGCCGGTCGCGTCGAATCCGACCCGCAGCAGGAAGCCGTCCTGCCGGCTTCTGGTGAGAGTTGCGTAATAGTCGGCGCGTAAGAGTTCGGTGATGGCGTGGGTGGGCGGGCCGAAGGCCCGGCCGGTGTTGCCGGTCGGGTGGTTTTCGGCTTG
>NZ_MRUJ01000290.1:0-8629 GCF_002099325.1 Frankia sp. KB5
CGGCCGGCACTGCACAGGCCGCGACCACTGCCGTGCGCGTCTGCCAGCTCAGGTCTCCCACCCGCGCCTCGACCAGGACGAGCACGGCCCAGTGCCACAGGTACAGGCTGTACGACCGGCTTCCGATGACGGTCAGCACCCTGGTCCCCAACAACCGGCCCGCACCCGCCCGGAGGCTGCGGTGTCCCGGGCGGACGCCGGTACCCGCCGCGATGACCGCTGCCGCGCCGAAGGTGGGCAACAAGGCCGCCGTGCCCGGGTAGACCGTCACGCTGTCGTAGCTGACGACGGCGGTCACCACCGCCACGCACCCCGCCCAGCCGAGCACGATCCTTAACCCGGTGACGGTGCGGCCGCGGTCGAGTCTGGCGAGCGCCGGCGTGGCGAAGGCGACCAGCGCACCGACGCCGAACTGCCACGCCCGGGTCGGCGAGCTCAGGTAGGCGACCGGCGTCTCCACCAGGGTCCAGTGCAGCGACAGCGTCAACGACAGGGCGACGAGCCCGAGCGTGACCGGGACCGCGACGGCGGCCAGCGACATCGTGACGCGCCGGGCGAACAGCACGACGAGCAGCAGGAGCAGCGGCCAGACGAGGTAGAACTGCTCCTCCACGCTGAGCGACCAGAAGTGCAGCACCGGACTGGGATCCCGACCGCTGGCGAGGTAGTCGGTCTGGTTCGAGATGAACCGCCAGTTGACCAGGTAGACCGAGGCCGCCGCGACGTCGTGCACCGTCTCCGCCTGGCGCAGCGGCGGCATCGTCAGCCAGCTCGCCACGGTGACGAACACCAGGACGACGCAGGCCGCCGGCAGGATGCGCCTGGCCCGGCGCGCGTAGAATCCCGCCAGGCTTATCCGACCGGTGACCTCGGCCTCCCGCACGAGCAGGCTGGTGATGAGGAACCCCGAGACGACGAAGAACACGTCGACCCCGACGAACCCGCCAGCGGCGTGGGGGACCTGACCGTGGTAACACAGCACGGGCAGCACAGCCAGGGCGCGTAGCCCTTCGATGTCGGGGCGGAAGCCGAGCCGTTCCTCGATCCGCACCAGACCCGGGTGGGGTCGCCGCAGCGGCACGGTGACCGCGCCGTCCGTCGTCCTCATGGTCCTCATGCTCCTCAGGCCGACCGTTCCCACGGTCCGCCCGGCCTGATCAGTGCCATAGCACGGTCGGGTCGACCCAGCCGGTGGCCAGCAACGCGATGACCGCCAGGCCGACGGTGATCGCCAGCCCGTCGGGCCAGCGCAGGTGCTCGGAGGCCGGGAAGTCCAGATCGTCGTCGTGACGTTCCACGTCGCTTCACCCCTGGCGCAGGGCCGCGCTGGCGGGTGGAGCGCCGTGCGAGGGCGAGACCGGAGCGCTGTGAGCCGGAGCGCTGTGAGCCGGCGCGCTGTGAGCCGGCGGACCGCCGGTCCATGCCCGGACCACGGAGTCGGGCTGAGACTGCCTGGCGCGGTGCCGGCTGCGTGCCGGCCGGTCGCCGCGTCCCACGAGCAGGCGGCTCAGGTCGAACAGGAGCGGGACGCTCAGATAGCTGTGGCCGAGCTGAAACAGAATCACGAGCCAAAAGTTTCCCCAGCCGAACCTCCAGACGTCGAGACCGATRCCGGTCCATGTCGCGCACGTCGTCAGCAGTAGCCAGCAGAAGGCGGTCCGAACCACGCCGCGGACCATCGGGTTCCCCCTTTTGCGCACGGAGCCGGTCGCCACCCAGGATGCCGTGCGACCACGCACCATGTGCAGGATCGCGACAGCGTGGCAGAAGCTGTACACAAGTTGCACCCGCAGCACTTCGAAACGCCATCGACCGCGGCTGGTGGCCGGGAGCAGGACCAGCCACACCCAGGCGGCGGCCAGGAAGGGCAGGAAATTATAGGGCCGCACCAGCTCCGGGTAGACGTACACCATCAACAGGCCAGGAATGTTAATGGTAAAGACGTTGATCGCGGTGGAAATATAGTAGAGGAACCCGCTCCAGAAGCAGACCCGCTGTTTCCAGTCGAGTCTGATGTGGCGTAGCTGACGGGTCCGCAGCAGGGCCATGGAGCCGCTGCACCAGCGGTACTGCTGGTTGATGAAACCGGCCAGGTCAGCCGGGCACAGGCCAGTCGCCAGCACCACCGGTACATAGCGGGTGGTGTAGCCCGCCGCCAGCAGCTTGACACCGGTGAAGACGTCCTCGCTGTGTTCGATCTGGGCGAAGCCGCCTGCCTTCCGCAAGCTGCCGCGCCGGTAGATCGCATTGGTTCCGACGCAGATCGGGACGCCGACGGCATCGCGGGACGGCTGCACCCAGCGATAGAAGAGCTCCTGGGTGGCGCCGGCGGTCCGCTGCAGCCAGCCCATCGACCGTTTCGTATCGAAGTGCTGCGGGCTCTGCACGATACCGACGCTCGGGTCGTCGAGGTACGGTGCCAGGTGAAAGAGGTAGTCCGGCCGCGGGCAGAAGTCGGCGTCGAAGATGGCGATGTAGTCGCCGCGCGAGTGCTCGAACCCGAACTGGATGTTACCGGCCTTCTTCATCCGGCCCCGGTCCGGCCGGCTCAGGTAGCTGAAGCCGTGGGCGGCGGCCGCGGCGGCGACCTCCGGGCGGCCGCTGTCGTCGAGGACGTACGCCCGTAGCTGCCCCGGCCACCTGACCCGGGCGATGTGTGAATAGGTGTTGAGCAACACCGGGAGAGGTTCACCCGCGCTGGGAAGAAAGATGTCGACGCTGGGGCAGTAGATCGGCCGCCAGCCGCTGACCAGGCCCTCATGGCTCTGTCTCGTTACGCGCCGCCGGTGCTGGGTGGCCACAATCGTGAAGGCCGAACAAATCGCGTTGAGCCCGAGTAGCAGGAGAAACACCCACAACGCCGACGCCAGCAGCGCGAACTTGACCAGGCTGAACGAGGCAAGGGTGAACGACGCGGTCATGCACAGTAGTACCCAGCGCCGCTGTCGGCCGAGGTAGGCGTACACCAGTCGGTCCGACGGCGGGCTTGGCAGCGACTCGTTCCGAGCTTCTGGGACCGGCGCTTCTGGGACCGGCGCTCCGTCGACGGCACCGTTCCTTGGCGCAATCCGATCCRCCGCATATTCCCTGGGGGRCATCACCGAGGCCGCGGCGGAAGAGTCTCTCCTTTGTTCGCCCAGCTCGGCGGCAAGGAACTCCTCGCCAAGATCGACCTCCACGGTCCCCCCGGTACCCTGTGATCAAGGTTGATGGTAGTCTATGGGGTCTTATGGGGACCGTTACGAGCGACCGTTACGAGCGATAGCCCCGGTACCCTTTGATCAATGCTGATGGTAGCCCATGTGGGCCGTTGCGACCCGGTGGCCCCGGCGTCGCCAGGGCTACCGCGACTGATACCGCCAACGGGAAGTTGTCGCGCAATTACGATGCGCTACGTCGGGCTCTCGGGGGTGGGCCGCGCCGTGAACGCGCCTTCAGGCACCTCTAGAATCCAGGCACAAATTCCGTCGTGAGCCGGTTGTCAGAACCACGGCTGCTAACGGAGACGGTAGGCACTCATGCGTGCGGCGCCGCGGTGCGCAATGAGTGCGCGTGAAGGTCAGGTTCCGGCGGGAGGGGGCGGCCGTGGGTTCGCAGACCGCGCGGCGACGGTTGCCGTGACGACGCCTGACGGGTCAGTTCCGTGGGACGTGGCAAACTCCCGCGCGACACCGCTGCTCGACAGTGACCCCGTGACTGTCGGGACGTACCAGCTCGTGGCGAGGCTGGGCCAAGGCGGGATGGGAATCGTCTACCTCGGCAGGAGCCGGGACGGGCGGCCCGTGGCCGTCAAGGTGGTCCGTACCGACCTCGCGCGGCAGCCCGAGTTCCTGGCCAGGTTCCGTCGTGAGGCCGAAGTCGCCCAGCGGGTCGCCAGATTCTGCACCGCGGAGGTGCTTGAGGTCGACGTCGAGGCCGATCGCCCGTACCTGGTGACGGAGTTCATCGACGGTCCCACGCTCGCGGACGCGATCGCCGCCAACGGTCCCATGGCGGAGGCCGACCTCGAACGCCTCGCCATCTCGGTCGCGGCGGCGCTCACCGCCATCCACGCCGCGGGAATGATCCACCGTGACCTGAAGCCGTCGAACGTCCTGCTGTCGCGGCTCGGTCCGCGGGTCATCGACTTCGGCATCGCGCGCGCGATGGATTCCACGACCTCGCTGACGACCTCCACCGGCCTGATCGGCACCCCCGCTTTCATGGCTCCCGAACAGGCGCGCGGCGCGCTGGTCACGGCGGCCGCGGACATCTTCGCCTGGGGCGGGGTGGTGACGTTCGCGGGCACCGGGATYGGCCCGTTCGGCAAGGCGACGACCCCGGTCCTGCTGTATCGAGCGGTGCACGAGGCGCCCAAGATCGACGGCCTGCCCGACGGACTCCGTTCGATCGTGGCGAAAACGATGTCCAAGGAGCCGGCGGACCGGCCGACCGCCAGCGATCTCTACCAGTCCCTCCTCGGCTTGTCCAACGTTGACGAGGCGGTGCGAGGCGAAGCTGGCCCAACCGCCGTCACCGTGGTCACGGATCCGCCGGTCAAGCCGCCGGCGCGCATGGACGCCGGAGCCTCGCGGACACCGTCCGACTCCGTGGGTTCCGTGGGTTCCGTGGGTTCCGCCAACCCGGCGATGCCACCGCCGAGCGACGACATCCTGTCACCACTGGACCTGTCGCCACTGGACCGTCCGGCACCCGGCCGCGGCTACCCCGAGGGTGGCGAGCCGAAGCAGCAGCAGCGGCAGCGGCGCGGCCGGTGGCAGCGGCGCACGGTGGTGTCGCTGGTGGCCAGTCTCTGCGCCGTCGCGGTAGCGGTGACGGCCACCCTCATGTTCGTCACCCACAAGGACCCCGCTTCGGTCCCCGAGAGCATCGAGGTGTCGCGCCGGCTGGCGAGCGAGGCGGCGGCGGCTAGCACGACACAACCGCAGCTGGCCCGCCAACTTGCGCTGGCGGCCTACCGCGTCGAGCCCACCGAGGAGGCCCAGCGCAGCCTGATTGAGAACTTCGGCGGGGTAGAGATCAATACGCTGGTTGGCCACACCGAGCGGGTGATCGGAGTACGGTTCAGCCCCAACGGCAGAATGCTGGTGACGGGAAGCGACGACAGCACCGTCCGGCTCTGGGACATCAGCAACCCCATGGCCACCAGACCGCTCGCGGTCATCCCGGGGGACAGCGGCACCTTCCTGCAGGGCGGCTTCAGCGCGGACGGGCGGCTGCTGTCGACGTCCACCGACGACCACATTGTCCGGCTCTGGGACATCTCCGTGCCCGAGCGGCCCAGGTCGCTGGCGGTGCTGCGGGACGTCAACAACAGCGTCGCCTTCGCGGTCGGCGGAAAGACCATGGCTACCGCCGGCACCGACAACACCGCCAAGTTGTGGGACATCACCGATCCCCACCAGCCGCGGCTGGCGGCCACCCTCGTGGGACACACCGACTGGGTCAACACCGTGGCGTTCAGCCCGGACGGGAGAATGCTCGCGACCGGCAGCCACGACCGGACCATCCGGCTCTGGGACGTGTCGACCCCGACCCGGCCCACGCCGCTCGCGATCCTCAACGGGCACGAGAACGCGGTGCTCGGGCTCGCCTTCCGGCCCGACGGCAGGATCCTCGGATCGACGTCGGCGGACCGGTCCGCCCGGCTATGGGACATCGCCACGCCGACGGAACCGAAAATGCTATACACCTTCACCGACCGATCGGACTGGGTGAGTAGCGTTGCCTTCCGCGTCGACCTGCACCTGATGGGCACGACCGCGCGGAAGGCCGCCCGGCTGTGGGACATCTCCGACCCGCGCAATCCCCGCCCGGTCGGCGGCCTGCTCGGACACACGGCGACGGTGCGGCGCGTCCAGTTCAGCCCGGACGGCACACTGGCCGCCACCTCCGGCGACGACAACACCGCCCGGTTGTGGGACATCGACCCGGCCCATATCGCCAAACGTGCCTGCACCGATCCGACAGCCGTGATGAGCGAGGCCGAGTGGGAGCGGCACGCCCCGCAGATCCCCTACCCGTCGCGGTGCCCATAGCGGAGTGATCCCGGCCGGGCCGGCGTGGTCGCCACCCTGCGTGGCGAGGCCGTTGCTGATCGGTGACGCTTCGCCACCCTCCGACAGGATACTTAGTTAAGTACCGCGTAGAGTACCGAGGTACTCTACGCGGTACTACCGCCACGGTACTATCGCCGCATGCCCAGAACCGTTACCCTCGGCGCCGCCCGCACGCCCACCGGCAAGCTCGGTGGCGGCCTCGGCTGCGCGGCACTCCGCTCGGGCGGCGGCCAGGGCGACGCTGTCACCCTGGAGGCTTGATGATGCCGCTGGACGGACTCCGCGTGGTGGAGCTCGCCGCGATCGGGCCTGCGCCGTTCTGCGGCATGATGCTCGCCGACCTTGGCGCGGACGTGCTGAGAGTCGAGCGGCCGGGCGGGCCGGCCGACGCGTGGGGGCGGTCGCCGGTCCTCGACCGCGGCCGGCGCACCGTGACGCTCGACCTCAAGGACGCCGGCCAGGTCGCCCAGGCGCTCGACCTGGTAGCCGACGCGGACGTGTTCCTCGAGGGCTTTCGGCCCGGCGTGGCCGAACGGCTGGGCCTGGGGCCGCGCGAGTGCCTGGCCCGCAACCCGCGGCTGGTCTACGGTCGGATGACGGGGTGGGGGCAGAACGGGCCATACGCCCACACCGCCGGCCACGACATCACGTACCTGGCCGTCAGCGGCGCGCTGCACGCCATCGGCCGTGCGGGGGAGCGGCCCGTGCCGCCGGTCAACATGCTCGGTGACTTCGGCGGGGGCGGCATGCTGCTCGCCTTCGGGGTACTGGCGGGCGTGTTCCACGCGCGACGCACCGGCCGCGGTCAGGTCGTGGACGCCTCGATAGTCGACGGCGCGGCGCTGTTGACGGGCATGGTGCACGGGTTCCTGGCGGAGGGGTCATGGCGGGACGACAGGGGTGTCAACCTGCTGGACGGCGGCGCCCCGTTCTATGACACCTACGTCTGTCAGGACGGCGGGTATGTCGCGGTCGGCGCGTTGGAGCGGAAGTTCTTTCGTGCGCTGGTCCAGCGGCTTGGCCTCGAAGACGATCCGGCATTCCACGGCGACCACCTGGATCGGGCTCGGTGGCCCGCGATACGGGCGAGGCTCACCGAGACCTTCGCCAAGCGTCCGCGCGACGAGTGGCACGTCCTCTTCAGGGACACCGAGTGCTGCGTGGCGCCGGTCCTGTCACTGGCCGAGGCGGCCGCCGACGAGCACAACGTCGCCCGTGGCGTGTTCCGTGAGCTGGACGGTGTCCGCCATCCGCAACCGGCTCCGCGTTTCGGCGACGGCTAGGGCGTGTCGGCGACGGCTAGGTTCCGGCTGCGGTGACGCTGCGAATGCCGTCGAGCACAAGCGAGGCAAGCTCCTCGTAGGCATCGGCGTCGTGTAAGCCGGTGGCGGCAAGGACGCGACCGGTCTGGATGCGCTCCATCGTCGCGGCGATCGTGTCGGCGATGAACGCCGCGTGAACATCGCGGAATTCTCCCGCAGCGACGCCGTCGCCGATGAGCTGACGGACACGCGCGGCGGCCGCGGCGATGTTGTGCTCATACACCTCCCGGGCGACGTGGTGCGCGGCGAGGTCGAGCCTGAACGCGGGCRATGCCGGACGCAGCGCGCGACCGATCGCCGCCAGGTAGGCCACGAGCCGGTCGGCCGAGGACGCGGCTTCGGCGGTCTCGGTCTCGACCTGCGCGGTGGCCCGGCGGAAGTAGTGCCTCACCGCGTTGACCGTAAGCTGCTCCTTGGACTGCCCGAGGGCATACAACGTCGTCTTGGAACAGCGCAGCCGCGCGGCGAGCTGCGCGAGCGTGAAAGTGCGGAATCCCTCGGCCAGAAAGAGGTCGACCAGATCGTCGAGCAGAACCTCGGGGCGTGTTCGTGCTGTCGGCACGGCATGATCCTATTCGGTGGCGCCTCGGGCCTCGGCGGTGAGGTCGCTTTCCTCCGCTTTCCTCATCGCTACCTCCTCGTCGGCGTCCTGCCGACAGCGATGAGCGTGCCCTTCGCCCGCGTATGCGACATCCGACCCGCGGTGCTTGGATCCGGGACCTGGCTCCCACCAGGGTGGGTCCTTCGACCCGGTTCAGGCACAGCGATGCTCCGGTGTGTCGATGGTCGGGTGTGTCGATGGTCGGGTGTGGGTGTTCAGTCCTCACTCGTCTTCTTCAGGGCGTAGACGGCGGCCTGGGTCCGGCTGGTCATGCCGAGTTTTTCGAGGATGCTGGAGACGTAGTTCTTCACGGTCTTCTCGGAGAGGTGTATCCGGGTACCTATCTGCCGGTTGGTGAGACCTTCGGCGATGTGCTGGAGGATTTCGCGTTCCCGGGCGCTGAGGGAGGCCAGCGTCGGGTCTTCCCTGGGCCCTTGGCGCATTCTGTCGAGGACGCGGCGGGTGACCGATGGCGAGAGCAGCGACCCGCCGGCGGCCACGGTGCGGATGGCGCTCACCAGGTCGTTGCCGCRGATCTCCTTCRGGACGTAGCCGGTAAGCATTCAGGGGATGCGGTGGGCGGTGTGGTTTCGTGGCATAGCGTGATGGCCGGTCGGCTGGTGCCGCCGGCTGCGTAGGTGGGGCTC
>NZ_MRUJ01000291.1:0-1930 GCF_002099325.1 Frankia sp. KB5
GATCACCAGGCAGGCTACCAACAGCTACCAACTATGACGCTGCGCTACCTCGCCGGAGCCCTGCGCCTAACCCCACCGAGCGGAGGGCATGTACCGAGATGCGGAAGCACCGTACCATACAGATCAACAGCACAGAGGGGCTGATCTCGTTTCCGTTTGGGATCGGCGACGGTTAGAGGAGACACCGGCCTGCGTACACAGTGAGTAATCGAGCATCGGCATTGCCGGAACCCCGGCAGCCCCACCCGCCCGCATCACCCCTAGGCTGCCCCCACTATCACCTCAAGGGGGGCAATCATGGAAGATCAAGACTTAACGTCGAAGCAGGCGCCGCCGGGGCCACCGCGGCGTAGATGGGCGCGGCGCCACCCGTGGAAAACCGGCATCGGCGCCGTATTCGTCCTCTTCGTCCTGTTCCTCATCATCGGGGCGTTGTCGTCGCCGCCGAAGACCACGGCAGCCGCCGCGGGCCGGACGGCCACCGCATCGCCGAGCACGCCAGCCACATCGACACCCGCGATGACGTCCACGTCGACACCCGCGGCCGAGACGGCTCCGGTTGAGCATCTACCCGGAATCGGCGCCACCCGAGCCGACTGGAACGCCAGCCATGTGATGGACACCCACGGCACCACCGTCCCCGGCTGCTGCTTCAACCCAACACCGGCCCTCGCCACGGGCGGCGAACCGAACGTCGACGCCTACTATGTGGTGAACTACGACGCCAACCGGGTGATCAGCTACAGCATGCGGTTTGTTCCGGCCCCGATCGGCACAGTAAACGCCCACGTCCTCGCCGAGCTCCCCGCCGACACCCAGATGCTGTGGACCCGCACCCTGGGGACCTGCCGGCAGTCGGAGTTCACTAGCCCAACCCTCGCCCGGCTACTCGGCCCGCCACCGATCGGCGACACCACCGGCAGTGTCTTCGTCGAGTTCGACAGCGACGAGCACGGCGGCGGACAGTCGATCTACGACCCGGCCCGGGTGGACACGGCACTCCTCTCGCTCGACTCCTATCCGAAGGCGTCCGATGGCCCGGAGTGCTGAGAAGCCGGCAGCCGGCCATCGTCGAGGAGGGCCGACGATGGCCCTACGGGCAGCCGGGCAGGGATGTGTGCCTGACACACACCCCGCGGCATGCGACCACCCGGACGGGGGCTGATAGCCGCCCCAGGGAGTCAGACCGGCGGCGCCCATGGGGTGCGGCCGGTGCCGGCACACCACGGGCAGTGCCAGATCAACTTCTCCGGGTGGCCGAATACCGTGGCGTGGACGGTGACCCGGACTCCGTACCCGCGGCAGCCCAAACAGATCTGGGCCCGCACTGTCATCGGTCGAGGCCGTCCACAGCGCGAGACCGGATCGCGGCGAGGATCTGATCCCAGATCGTGGCGGGCAGGCGGATCTCCCGGAGGCCCAGATAGCCGTAGCGCAGATCCACCTGACCGTCCGCGTGGCGGACCAGACCGCCGGCGACCGCCCACTCCGCCCATTCGGCGGTCAGCGTGGCAAACGTGGCCACACGGGCCTCCTGAACAAGGCCGGACCAGATGACGTTGGGAAACCGTAGCTCGTGGACCTCGCCGGCATACCGGTAGCGGATGACGACCTCTGCGCCGTCGCGGGCGAACTCGACTGCGGGGGCGCAGGCCGCCCGGTGCCAGTCCAACGGCGCGCTCACCGGGGTGCCGGGGTCGGTTCGCCCGCCCATGCGTCTGTCTCCTCGCGTGTGATGGAACCTCCCCACCCGCAAGCCGGCGTCCCGGGGACGAGCCAGGGGCGCAGGGACCTCGCGGGCGGGGAGGGATGGAGGGAGCCGCCGGCACCGGTGACGGCGGCCCCGGTCTGGGGATGGGCGGGGGGTGTGGTGCCTCCCCGCCTGCGACCGTGCTCACGGAGTGCCCTGGCGAAGGGCGTGCAGGCGGGG
>NZ_MRUJ01000292.1:0-6190 GCF_002099325.1 Frankia sp. KB5
GTGTCGGCCGGCTGACCTGCCGGTACGGATATGACACACTCCGGCGCAGATCTGCGACAGACTGCAAGCTGCACGCATGCGCGCATGCCGCATACGCCCAGCGACACGGACGGCCTGAGGGGAGCCACCGTGCAGACTGATGAGACGCCGCCACGGCCCGCCCGGGACCGGTACGTTGCCCACGCTCAGGCATTGATGCGTAGACGACGCGCAACGTTCGCCGGGTTGGCCCAGACGATGACCACGGACTGGCAGCGGTTTGACCGGCAGACCGTCTCCGCCGCAGTGAAGGGCGGCCAATCCGGCAAACCGAAACTGCTGCCCACGAAAGCAACGGTTGAGAACTTGGATGCCGCGCTGCGAGCCGACGGCGAGCTGCTGGCACTCTGGCAGGACGCGGTGATTGAGGACACCGCGATTCGCATAGGCCGCCCGACGGCTGGACTTCTCACGGTCGGACAGCGGACAGTGGTAGCAACGAGGGGGGTGGGGGCGACGGACAGGCGACAGCTCTTTGAGGGTGTGGGCGGGCTCACCGCCGCGACGGTGCTCGCAACGACGAGCAAGGTCCGGGACGAGCTCGACGGCGCCCGTCCCAAATCGTTCACGGTCACCGAGCTGGAGTTGCAGCTCGCTGACCTGCAACGAGACCTATGGTCCGTCGCGCCCGCAGTACTGTTCCCGCCCGGGTTCGAGGCGTGGCA
The DNA here is from genome assembly GCF_002099325.1 of Frankia sp. KB5. NCBI lineage: Bacteria > Bacillati > Actinomycetota > Actinomycetes > Frankiales > Frankiaceae > Frankia > Frankia sp. KB5. The sequence continues at coordinate 705 of NZ_MRUJ01000292.1, forward strand.
GCAGGTTGAGGACATGCTGAACCGGCGGGTTCTCCTACCTGCGGCAAGGCGGCTCACCCTCCTCGCCGGACATTTCGCCGCCGAGCTGTCGGCTGTCGCCCGGTTCGGTGGTGACGACCGTCTCGGCCGCAGGTTCGCTGAAATCGCGGAGGAACACGCCGCAGCAGCGGCTGACCCGCTACTGATCGCCCGGGTCGCCGGGGTGCAGACATGGATCGCCATGGAGGCGGGTCACTGGTCGTTCGCGGCAGACCATGCCGCGCAGGGGCGGAGATCCGCGGATCGGTCACAACATGCCCGGCTGGCCGGTTACGAGGCCGAGGCAGCCGCAGCAGCAGGAGATCATGTGCGTGCGGCTGAGGCGATCGGTGTGATGCGTGCCGGGATGGGCGCGGCGCTGAAGGGGCCGGTCTCGGGGAACTTGCCTGGCTACTCGCCGCCGCGATGGAACGGCGCCGAGGAGGACCTGTACACGGCGCTCGCCGCTGCGAGCACACCCGGCAGCGGCAAGATCGCGATCCACCACGGCACCCGCGCCGCCAGCGAGTTCGTACATGACAACCAAGGCGTCGGTCTCGCTCACATCGCCATCGCCCGAGGCCATCTCGATGGGGACCATCCGGATCCTGCGGCGGCGGCGTTCGCGGGAATTGCCGCGTTGGGCGCGGTGGTCGATTCCCCGAACGCAGTCGTCGAGGCGCGGGCGCGGGCTCTCCACCGGGATCTGGACCGGTGGGATATCGCCGAGGTGGACCAGTTCGGGGCGCGCATCGCCGCCATCTGAGCTTCCCGCGCCCGGCGTCCGTGAGGGGCGCACGGTTACAGTTCCGGCTGTCCTGGTACCGACTTGAGTGTTCCGCCGCTACCGTTGATGCGGGGAGGGGTCGACGGAGAGCAACAGGAGGCGGCGTGGCGCAAAGACCGAAGCACCGGGACAAGCGGGGTAACACCGACGGCGGATCCTCTACGGGCCGGAGCGGCACGAAACGAGGCGGGACAAAGAACACCGCCGACCCGGACGACACGGTCAACCAAGGCCCGCTCACCTGCCCGACGTGCGGCGGCTCCGGCCGGGCGGGCCGCCCGACCGCCGAGCTCGACGAGGACGGCATGTTCGGCGGTCAAGGTAAGGACAAGTGCACCAGCTGCGACGGCACCGGGAAGCAGAAGCGATGAGCGCCGAGTCGGACCGCGCCCCCGAGGGACCAGATGTGATCATTCTGGAGTGTCCGAAATGCCGGCGCGCCCAGTCACAGGCCCGCGCGAACGCCCGGAAGGGCAACCGGGACGGCCTCCCGAACCTCAACCTCCAAGCGGTCCCTGACCGCTGCCCCCACTACCGGGACGTCTGGACGCCGGGGATGGGCCCCGGTTCCGATCCGCTGCCACCGCCCGGCACGCCGGAGGAGCGCCGCCAGGGCCCGCTCTGACCCGGGGCATGCCGATGGCGATGAACGCCGTACCCGTCCGAGCGGCGGTGAGCAGCCCGCCCGGACCGAGGCGCCACGGGTCGGTGGGCGTCAGTGGGCAATGCCGTCGAGGAGCGTGGCCAGCGCGTCCGGCAAACTACCGGACACGATGAGTTTGACCACGATCATTCCCCTTCTCACGACGGACCGGCTCATCCTGCGGCCCATCCACAACGACGACGTCGCCGGCTACACCAAGATCTGGTCCGATCCCGAGTTCACCCGCCATATCGGCGRCCGTTCCGACCCTGACAGCATCTGGCATGCCATGGCCGGCAACATCGGCTGCTGGGCACTTACCGGCGTCGGCCCCTGGTCAGTCGTAGAGAAGGCGAGTGGGCAGCTTGTCGGCCGCGCCGGGCTGTGGGCCGAACCGGGATGGCCAGGCGTTGAAGCGGTCTGGTTCATCGGCCGGCCGTGGTGGGGCCGCGGGTACGCCGCTGAGGCCGGCCGGGCGGCGATCGCCTGGGCGTTCGCCGCGCGACCCGACCTTGCCGAGGTCGTCTCCGTCATCCTCCCGGCCAATACCGCGTCCGTCCGAGTCGCCGAACGTCTCGGGATGGTGTACATCCGCAGCGAGTTCCTCCACAGAGAGGATCACGCCATCTACGCGATCAGCCGCGCCGAGTGGGCAGCCCGGAGCACGCTGACGGCCGACTGATCCAGCGGGCCGTGGCCGGTGGGCGTCGCCGGCCCAGTCAGATGTCTCCGACGCCTTGCTGGAGCATCTGGTCGAGGGTGGCGACAAGGTCGGCGCCGGCCCGGCGGATGGCCCGGTCGACTGCGGCCGGGTCGGAGGCGCCGCGGGCGTCAACGTTGACGGTGAGTGTGATCGGCTGCCTGCCGGCGGATGTGGTGACGCTGACCGCCGATTTGGGGACCACCCATTCGTCGACGCCGGTTCCGTTTGCGGCCAGGGTGAGACCGGGTTTGAGCGGGCCGCCTTGGTCGTACCAGTGGGGGCTTCGGGACAGCCAGGTGGAGTAGGCGTTCGCCGGGGTGCCGTAGCGGCCGGCGATGTAGTCGAGCATCCAGCGAAGTTGGACATGGTAGTCGTTGCGGTTGCCGTACGAGTCGTATTTCGATGGGGGTAGTGCCTGGGCGATGCCGTAGGCACCTGAGGATGGGTTTGTGGCCGCCGGGTTCCAGCCGGATTCGCCCATGACCAGGGCGTTGAACGAGTTCCACATTCCAGCCCAGCCTCGGGCGGTCAGCAGCTGCATCGCGTAGGCCTGAATGTCGCCTGCCGGTGCGGCGCCGACAGGTGCGGCTGCGGCGGCCGCGGCGGCTGCAGCCTGGTCTTTGTCGTCTTGCCCGCGGGCGACGTCGACGATTTTGTCGAGGGGTTTGAGCATGAGCCGGCCGGCGAGGCCTTTCCAGTCCCGGGTGGTTCCAAGTGTGCCGTTGATTGCGCCTTTGACGGGGGTGAGCATCGCTTCGACGGCTTTCGCGAGCTGGCCGCGGACCCAGTGGACGGCGCTGCCGAGAATGTTGAGGGTGCCGGATCCCAGCGATTCCAACGTGTCGATGGGGTGGGTGACGGCGTTTGCGACGTCTCCGACGATCCCGCCGAGGGCGAAGCCGGGGATGCCTTTTTTCTTCGCCCATGGGGCCATTTCGGGGACGAGATGTTTGGGGACGACGGCTTCGCCGGGTTCGAGCATGGCGGGGATGATGTCGCCGCCGCCGTAGCCGGGTAGCCGGCCGCCGTGTTGAAGGCCTTGGGCTTTTTGGAGGTGTCCTTCGTGGACGATGTCGGCGAGGAAGTTCCAGACGGGGACGATGCCGCCGTTATACACGGTGTTGATCATAAAGTTGATGGGTGCTTTGAAGATTTCCCGTAGCCCGTCCCAGGCGTTTTTCACCCAGCCGACCGCGGTTTTCACCGAGTTTGTCACATCGTTTTTGACACGTTCGAACCAGCCGGTGACGTCATGCCAAAGGTTTGACACGGTTTTCTCCACGTCATGCCACATGTTGCCGAAGAAGCTGGCGACGTCATGCCAGATGCGGGAGGCGAAGCCGGTCACGTCCCGCCAGATGTTGGAGAAAAAACCGGCGACGTCATGCCACAGGTTTGACATGAAGCCGGCGACGTCATGCCAGAGGCTGGTGAAGAAGCCTGCGAYGTCATGCCAGATTTTTGAGGCGAAGCCGGTGACATCCTTCCAGATATTCGAGAAGAATCCGGCGACGTCATGCCACAGGCGGGAGGTGAAGCCGGAGACGTCATGCCACAGGTTGCCGAAAAAAYCGGTGACGTCATGCCAGATGCGGGAGGCGAAGCCTGACACGTCCCGCCACATGTTTGAGAAAAAGCCGGCTACATCGTGCCAGATGCGGGAGGCGAAGCCGGACACGTCTGACCAGAGCCGGGTGAAAAAACCGGCCACGTCATGCCACAGGCGGGAGGCGATGTCTGACACGTCATGCCACAGGCTTGTGAAAAAACCGGCGACATCATGCCACAGGCGGGCGACAAAACCGGTGACGGCATCCCACATGACCCGGAAACCGTTGATGATCCGGTCTTTCATGTTGACGATGATGACGATGATCAGGCCGACGGGTCCGGTGAAAATGACCAGCAGCAGCCGCCAATGYCGGCCCACAAAATCAAGGACGCCGGTGACAACCCGGGAAATCGCATGGTAGACGTCCATGAAAGCGTCCCCGACGGCCCGCGCGAACCCTTTCACAATTTTGACGGAATCATCCCACATGCGTTGAAACCAGCGGCCCACCGCTTTCGTTGCATCCTCAACGCTGCGGAAAGCGTCGGCGAACCAGCGGCCCACATCTTTCGCGAACCCGCCCACCTTTTTGCCTGCGTCGACAACAGCGTCGAATGCTTTGACCGCATCCCGGCCCACTGCTTTCGCAAAGTCAACCACCCATTTTCCGGCTTCTTTCAACGCCCGGCCGGCAGCGTTGACCGCATCCCGGAACCAGCCGACATGCTTGTAGGCTTCGAACAGGCCGATCGCCAACGCGGCAACCGCTATCGCAATCAGCACGACCGGGTTAGCTTCCAGAAGCGCCGCCGCGAGAGCCAAAGCCCTCGTGGCAATCGCACTAGCGAACGCCGCAGTCTTCCAGATCAGGAACCCGGCGGCCACCTGGTAGGCGAGGGTCCGAACCAGCGTCGCATGCCGGGACAGCAGACCCATAGTGTCGGCGAGCCCATGCAAGGCAATACCAGTCGCACCACCCGCAGCTTTACCGATCTGCGCCAAACCCGGGCCGAAACTCTCAAGGATTTTCTTGCCGGCGGAGCCGATCCGGTAGATGTCGTTTAGCRCATTCGCGAGATGTCCCAGGCCGGCGGAGCCGCTGTCACCCGGCTTTGCTGCTGTCCGGGACTGGTTTGCCGCGCGGACAGCGTCGATGCCACCGGAAATTTTCCCGAACGCTTTGCTGCCGATGTCAGCGAGGGATCCCTGCGCGCCGCGCGTCGACTGCCCAATTTTGATCAGTAGGCCGTCGAAGCTGCCTTTCAAGTCGGCAATTTTCTGTTTGGTGGTTTTTGTGGTGGTGTCCCACGAGTTGCCGAATTCGTGGGCGCCTTTGTCCAGTTCGGGATATTTGGATTGCAGCCGGTCGAACTGGTCGACGAGGATGTTGACACCGACGCCAGCTTTTTTTCCGAATGCTTCTGTCAGCACTTGGCCTTGCTGCTGGGCGGTGAGCCCAGCCGTTTTAATATGGTTGTGCAGGTCGGTCATGGCTTCGAGGAGGCCGCCGTGCTGCATGTCTTTCRCCAACGTGTCGGATTGCAAGCCGAGTTCGGCGAGGGCTGCTTTTCCGGTTTTCGCYGGGACGGCCAAAGATTGGACGGCCATGCGAAGTTGGGTGCCTGCCTGTGCGCCGCGAATGTTGTTGTCACCCAACACGGCCAGGGCGGCGCCCACATCACGGATGGACAGGCCRTAGCCTTTGACGAYGGCGACCGCACCGGTTCCCATCGCGTCGRCAAGGTTTTGCATATTCATGTCACCGACGCCGACGGTGGCGTTC
>NZ_MRUJ01000293.1:0-8637 GCF_002099325.1 Frankia sp. KB5
TCACTGTCGCAGGTCGCCGCTGGGGAATCGAGGAATGTTTCCAGTCGGGTAAGAACGAGGTCGGCCTCGACCACTACCAGGTCCGGCTCTACCACGCCTGGTACCGGCACATCACTCTCGCGATGCTCGCCCATGCCTGGCTCGCTGTCACCGCGGCGAGAAGCCGCGCCGACTGGCAGCCACCTGAAACAGGGGCGACCATCGCGGTCGGATACCAGCGCGTCGACGGCGGGATCCCTATCACTCGCCAGATAATCCCGAACAGGAACATGATGGTCCCGTTCAGCCTCAACGAGATCCGCCATCTCACCGCACTGCTACGCGAGGCGAATCTCCCCGCCGCGCTCATCGCTTGGTGGTCCGAGTGGCGCCGACGTCATCAGGCGACCGCCCGCCACTACCACTTCCTTCGCCATATCGATGCCGCGCAGCCACCCGCCACGCCGTCCTGACTCCGCCTGGTACCACAACAAGATTACTGTTCCTGTAGTACTACAACCACGACAGCGGATATGTGGCACGAGTCCTCAGCACCGCCGAGGGCTACACCGACCACACCAGCGACGACACCGACGCAGACGACGGAGATATTCCGCAGCCCGCGGGGCAGGCTGCGGCGGTAGCGGTCGACTACGCCACCGCCCARCTCGGCCTGCCCTACCAGTGGGGCGGTGACGGCCCCACCGCTGGAGACGCCGGATTCGACTGTTCCGGGCTCACCCAAGYCGCCGCCCAGGCCGCCGGTGTGCACCTTCCCCGCGTCGCCCAGGCCCAGTTCGACGCTGGACCCCACCTTCCCGCCGGAACACCCCTACAGCCCGGGGACCTGGTGTTCTTCGGAACCTCCACCACGGCCATCAGCCACGTCGGTATTTTCATCGGCGGAAACCAAATGATTGACGCCCCGCATAAAGGTGCACCCGTACGCGTTGAAAACTATCGGTGGAACAATTACCGTGGAGYCACCCGTCCCATCCACACCTAAAAACCTCTCCGCAATTATCTTCTGAAGAATGTCCACCCGGCTTCGAGGAAAGGCGGATCGTGCAGGCTGGGACGGCCGGAGGGGGCAGAGCGGAGCCGGGCGAACTGTCAGGACCAGGGGTAGCGGCAGACCCCCCTCCAAAAGGGGCTCCTTTAGTCCCTCCAAAAGCCCCTCCGGCTTTAACCGGAGGGGGGGATCAGCACACAAAACCGCAGGCCAGCGGCCCGTAGACCCCTCCGGGTGGCGCCCAGACTCGCCGGCTTGGCAGGAAAAAAACACCAGCGGCGGGCCACCTGGCCCTCCACCGGGGCCGTGTACCCGCCACTGGCGTTTGTTTTCTTCCGTTCCGCTGTGCCTTGTCTGGCCCTTGTTGGCCGTGGTCACCAGCCGTCTGCTGGTGCGCCGGGCGTGAGGGTCACCCCCCGAAGGCCGTCCCGGCCGGGCCGCGCCGCGACGTGCGGGAGACCGGCCGGGGCGGGACCGTCCGTTCCACCATTCCGATCACCTCCGTTGCGTCCGTGGGAATGATTCATGATATCGCCGCGCACCGGCATTGGCAATCCGTTTTCCATGACTCTTTTCCGACCGCATTACGGCGCGCGTGCGCGGATATCTCGCCCGCGGCCATTCGGCAACCCGTTTTCCATGACTCTTTTCAGGAATGTCGTCTAAAGAGTCATGGAAATGGGGTTGCTGATCGCCGAACCGTCTAGATATGGTTGGTCYACAACGAAATACGGACCGCCCGGGGAACCGGACCGGAAATCGGGAAACCGAAAAGAGTCATGGAAAAACGGTTGCCGAATCCGGAAGTCGAAGGATATGGTTTATCCCAGGCGGACGTCGCACCCGAACGGATTCCCGCGGCATGCGGATTCCGGCGGGACGCCGGAAACACACAACCGTCCGGCGGTGCGTATCACACACCCCCCATTGTTTTGGTTGGCCGAGGAGTTCGCGCATGTCCGCGCCCCTGACCGTGCCGCAGGCCGTCGCCCAGGACGGGCCCCGCCCGCACACCCCGCAGCCGGCCCCGGCGGTCACGCCGTGGGTCCCCGAGATCCGCCTGTCCGACACCGCGTCCCCGCCGGAGCCGTCCGTGACCATCCCCCCGACACCCGAGCCAGAGACTCCCGCCCCCACACCCGCCGCCGCATCGATGGTGTCGGACCGGCTTCCACCGGGAGCGCTGCGCCGTCAGGTCACCCAGTACCTCGCCGACCATCCGTATCGGGCCTGGACTCCCACGGAGATCGGGATCGCGCTCAGCGGCCGGTCCTCCGGCGCGGTCCTCAACGCCTGCGAGTACCTCCTGGCCCTCGGCCACGCCCAGCTCGTCAACGCGAAACCGAAGACGTTCCGCGCGACGGCGACGACCCGGGAGGCGATCGCCACGATGGCCGTGGCCACCCCCGCGCCCCGTGCGCCGCGCCCGGCACGGCCGGCCGCACCGAAGCCGGCCGCACCTGCGGCCCCTCCGGCACCACCGAAGATCCCTCCGACGCGGCCGGACGGCGGGGTGGTCCGCCCGTCCGGGCAGGTCTACCGGCCGCGGACCCTCGCCGGTCTCCCCGACGTGGAGATCTTGCGTAGGTTGCGGGAGGCGAACGTGCCGGTCCTGCTCTACGGGCCCCCGGGGACCGGCAAGACCAGCCTGGTCGAGGCCGCCCACGGCGATCTGATCACCATTGCGGGTGATGGTGACACCACCGTCGGTGATCTTGTTGGGGAGTACACCCAGTCCCCGGGAGGTGGCTACACCTTCGTCTACGGGCCGCTGGTCGAGGCGATGCTCCAGGGCCGCTGCCTGTTCATCGACGATGCCACCCTGATCTCTCCGGYGGTGCTCGCGGTCGTCTATCCCGCGATGGACGGCCGCGGGGAGATCATCGTCAAGGCGCACAAAGGCGAGACGATCAAAGCGGCGCCCGGGTTCTACGTGATCGCGGGCCACAACCCGGGTGTGCATGGAGCCATCCTCACGGAGGCCCTGTCGTCTCGGTTCTCCGTGCAGATCGAGGTCTCCTCCGACTACAAGATCGCCGAGAGTCTCGGGGTCAGCCCGAAGGCGATCCAGGTCAGCCGCAACCTCGCCACGAAACGCGCCGCGGGGGAGATCGGCTGGGCGCCCCAGCTCCGGGAACTCCTCGCCTACCAGAAGATCGCGGGGGCGGTGGACGACGCGTTCGCGATCGCGAACCTCGTCGGTGCCGCCCCCTCGGAGGACCGCGACGTCGTCGCCGCGGTCGCAGCCCAGGTCTACGGCCAAACGATCAGCCCGCTGAGCCTCGGCGCGCAGATCATCCGAAGGTCCTGACCGATCCCCGATCCCGCAGGCCGCCCGGCGGGAACTCCCCCCGCCGGGCGGCCCCCACCCCCACCTGCCACCGTGAAGGACGGTCATGTCCGGTCACCAGCTCGCCGACCCCACCCTGACGCCCATCGTCCCGCAGGGCCCCTGGCTCACCCTGTCCGCCCGCCTCACCGCGGAAGTGCCCGCCCTCGCCGACCGCAACGATCTCGTCGTCACCTGCGCCCCGGGGGCCGGTCACGGCTCACCCGCCTGCTTCCTGTTCAACCAGGCCACCGTCGAAATCGACGGAGCGCTGCTCGGTTCCCTCGATCCCGCCACCCTCGATCCCTCCCGCCTCGCCGACCGGTACCGCTACGCCCCCATGTGGGGCGCGCTGATCCACGAAGCCGCCCACGCCCGCCACAGCCGGTGGACACCCCCTCCGGGCACCCCACCCGCGGTCATCGACGCGGCGATGCTGCTCGAGGAGTCCCGCATCGAAGCACGCCAGCTCACCCGCCGGCCCGACGACCGGGACTGGCTACGGGCCTGCGTCACCACCATCGTCACCGCCCAACTCACCCCCACCAGCCCCCCGCCCCCCGCCACACCGCCGGCTCCCGCCACGGCCACCGCCACCTCGCCCCCGTCGGCTCCCGTGACCACCGTGCCCGTCGCACCCCCGGTCGCGATGACCGTCGCCGAGGCCGGTCACACCAGCGGACTCCTGCTGGCTCGGGTCGACGCGGGAGTCCTCACCCACACCGAAACCGACCCACTGCACGCCACCGCCGTCACGGTGCTCGGCCCGGACCGTCTCGCCGAGCTACGCAGCGTGTGGCTGGAAGCGCAGAAGACCAGCGACTACGACGCCACCGCAATGATCCGCCTCGGGGAGCGGTGGTGCGCCATCCTCGGCATCGATCCCACTCAGCCCCCGCAGCCCCACCCCAGCGCAGCCACAGGCGCAGGCGCGTCCCAGACCAATTCGAGCAGCGGACCCTCCGCCCCGGGCAGCACACCCTCCCCGCTGGGCAGCGCGATCGGCGAGGTCCTCGACGCCGTCACCGCCTCCACCGCTACCARCATGGCCAATGCGGCGAAGACCGCCGCCCGCGCCGAGGAAACCGCCGCCCGCCGCAGCGCTGCGAAGGCCGCCAAAGACGTCTTCTCCAACCCCAACGGCACCCGGCACCCCCAATCGCAACGCACCAAGATTGCCCGCAGACGCGACCCGACCCCAGCCGAGCAGGCTGCCGCCCGCCGCCTCGCCCGCGCGCTGCGCGCCGCCGGTCACCGCGAACGAGCCGCCACCACCGTCACCTCACCCACCCCACCCGGACGGCTACGCATGCGCGGCGCGCTCGCCGCCGACGCCCAACGCGCGGCCGGTGCGATCCCGACCGCCCAGCCGTTCACCCGCACCGTGCGCCGCGCCACTCCCACCCCACCGCTGCGCATCGCGATCGCCACCGACGTCTCCGGCACCATGCGCTACTTCGCCGACCACGTCGCCTCCGCCGCCTGGATCTTCGCCGCCGCCGCCCGTCACATCCCCGACACCACCGCTGCGACCGTCATCTTCGGCGACGCCGTCCGACCCCTCACCTTCCCCGGCCAGACCCCCCAGCAGGTCACCGAGTTCTACTCCGACGACCGCTACGAAGACGTCTGCGCCGCCGTCGACGCCCTCGAAGGCACCTGCCAGCTCACCCTTCCCGGCGCCGCCCGCCTGCTCGTCGTCGTCAGCGACGGCAGGTTCAAAGGTAGCCAAGGCCCCGACGGCCAGCGGCGTCTCGACCGGCTGCGCGCCCACGGCTGCGCCGTCCTGTGGATCACCCCCGACAGCACCCTCGCCACCCCCCTCACCGCCAGCCACACCATCACCCTCACCGACCCCGCCCACACCACCGACCACATCGCCCGCGCCGCAGTCCGTGCCCTGACCGCCACCCCCTGACCACACCGGCGGCGGGCCGGCCACCCGGCCCGCCGCCCCCCACCCGAACCCGCGAAGGAGAGCCCCGTGAACCCGCCCACCCACCGTGTCGCAATCCACCCCCACCACCAGCTCACCGGCCCCGACACCGCGGTCGGCTACACCCTGCCCTACCTCCCCGACGGCTGCCCCGACGACCTCGAGGGCTGGCCCGCCCGCGACGGCCAATACCCCGGACCCCACCAGAACACCGTCTGCCCCACCTGCCTACCCACCCACCGCCACCACGCCGACGTCTGCAACCCGTTCCCCGTCCCCACCCCCACCCCGATGATCTACGCCCTCGAGTCGGCGCCCCAGCTGGCCGACGGCGGCCACGACCTGCTGCACCTGCTGCGCGCCGCCGGCTTCACCCGCCTGGCCTGGCTCCCCCTCGCCGGCTACTCCGACCCGTACGTCTTCGTCGCCGACCATCCCACCGACCACAGCCGGATCATCCTCGACCGCCACGGCCTCGAGTTCCACCCACGCGACCCCGCCACCGGCGGCCCCTTCCATGACGTTCTCGGCCCCCGCACCGACCTCGCCGCCGTCACCACCGTTCCCCGCTCCGCCGGCCACACCACCCCCACCCCCCGCCCCGCCACCGGCCTGCCGCCACTGCCACCCGGCGCCCGCCTCCTGTCCGCCGACGACGCCGCCCGCCTGATCATCATGGGCGACCATCCCGCCGGCCAGAACCCCGACCTCGCCTACGACCTCGGCCTCGTCGACGCCCTCCACCGCGGAGCGATCCTCGCCGCCCACCTGCCCGACGGAAACCTCGCCTTCACCCCCAACCCCCACCCGCACAACCCCACCCCCTAACACCCCGGGCAGGCCGGACCCCCCGGGCCCGGCCTGCCCGCCCCACCACACGCGACGGAGAACCCCGGCATGGCCAACTACCGCGTCCTCATCGCGTCGCGCGACACGGACGACCCGCATCGTCCCGCCGCGTTCGCCTTGACCAAGATGGCCGTCTACTTCCCCGACGGCTGCCCGGCACCCGGGCAGGCCGGCCTCCCGAAACTGTGGAACTACCGACCGCACGCCGTCACCGTGTGCCCCGCGTGCATCACCGCCTGGAGGGCCGACGACTTCGTGTCCGACCCGCTCAGGGTCCCGACGGCACCCCACCGGCCCTTCGGTTCACCTGGACCGCCGCAGACGCCTACGACACCCGGGCCGACGACACCACCGACCCGGACATCTGAAGCCGCCCACCACCAGAACACCGGGTAGGTCAGGCCCGCCTCGAGCCCGACCTGCCCACCCTACCCGCGACGCCGCCTACACCTCCCCGTGAAGGAGACCCTCATGTCCCCGGACCGCGACACCCCACCCACCAGCCCCGACCCGACCCGACCACCCCATAACCCCCCGGCCAGCCCCGCATCAGACAGCCCCACCACCGAAAAGGAGAAACGACCATGATCGCGCACCAGGATGCGGACAGCATTGTTCTGACGAATCGTGATGGCAGCGAGATAGTCCTGCGCGCCGAGCTCGGCACCACCCCGGCACTCATGCTGCAGGTGACCTCCGGCGGCCAGGTCACCATCGCCCGCCTCTCCGGCTTCGAGACGAACACCTTCGCCGCAGCGGTGAGCAATCTTGGCAGCCGTGTGTTTCTCAGCGCCAACAACCTCCGCGTGGAACTCGCCCTGAATAGACGACACCACCTCTGACGACTGACCACCGATCCGCCACGGGGGCGGCCACGGCCCGCCCATGACCGCCCCCGGCGCACACGCCCTCCGCAATTCATCGGTGGAGGGGCTGTCAAGTTAGCGGTGTAACGGGTGATGTTGGACTACTTGGGGACCACTGTAGCTGTTCAGCTCAGTTGAGCGGGTGTCTTGCGGATCTTGCCTGTTGATGGTTCGGCTGGTTGCCGGCCGGCGGGTCAAGATCGGCTAGTTTGTGGGGGTGGAGTCCGCGGGTCAGCCGAGCTACGAGGAGCTTGTGYGCCTGGTCGCGGACCAGGCCGCGCTGATCGAGCGGTTGACGGCACGGGTCGCTGAACTCGAACGCAGGCTTGGCGCGGACAGTTCGACGTCGTCGCGTCCGCCGTCGTCGGACAGCCCGTTCACGAAGGCACCGCAACGGTCGTCGCGGTCGTCGTCGGGCCGGCCACGAGGGAAACAGCCTGGTGAGCCCGGTCAGACCCGGAACATGGTCACCGACCCGGACGAGATCGTCGTGCTGGATCCGCCGTCGTGTTCCGGCTGTGGAGGGTCGCTCGCGGACGCGCCGGTGTTCGGGGTCCGCCGTCACCAGGTGTTCGACGTCCCGCCCCCGCCGCCACGGCCGCAGGTGACYGAGTACCGGGTCGTGGCCAGGGTCTGCCCGTGCTGCACGGCGACGACCGCTGCCTCCAGCCCGGCGGGAGTGACCGGCCGGGTCGGCTACGGGCCGGGTCTGCTCGCGCGGGCGGCGTGGCTGGTCTGCGCCCAGCACCTGCCGGTCCGCCGGGCCGCCCGGGTCCTGGCCGTCCTGGTCGGCGCCGCGGTCTCCACGGGCTGGGCTGCTTCGGTGCGGGGCCGGGCCGCCCGCCTGCTGGAGGCCGCGTTCCTGCCCCGGGTCCGTGAGCTGGTCGCCGCCGCGCCGGTCGCGCACGCGGACGAGACCACCGCCCGCGCCGACGGTCGGCTGCGCCCGCCTGCTGGAGGCCGCGTTCCTGCCCCGGGTCCGTGAGCTGGTCGCCGCCGCGCCGGTCGCGCACGCGGACGAGACCACCGCCCGCGCCGACGGTCGGCTGCGCTACCTGCACGTGGCGTGCACCGACTACCTGACCGTGATGCACGTCGGGGACCGCAGCGCCGCGGCGATCGACGCCGGCGGGGTCTGGCCGGCGTTCACCGGCGTGCTGGTCCGCGACGGCTACGGCGGCTACACCCACCTGACCGGGGCGTTACACGCCTGGTGCGGCGCCCACCTGCTCCGCGACCTGCGTTCGGTTCATGACGGTGACCCGCCCGGGCAGGTCTGGGCCGACGCCCTGGCCACCACCCTGCTCGACGCCCACCACGCCGCGACCGATGACGGTGACCCGCCCGGGCAGGTCTGGGCCGACGCCCTGGCCACCACCCTGCTCGACGCCCACCACGCCGCGACCGCCGCCCGCGCGAGCAGACCCGGCCCGTAGCCGACCCGGCCGGTCACTCCCGCCGGGCTGGAGGCAGCGGTCGTCGCCGTGCAGCACGGGCAGACCCTGGCCACCACCCTGCTCGACGCCCACCACGCCGCGACCGCCGCCCGCGCGGCCGGTCACCCTGCCCTGGACCCGGCCACCCTGGCGGAGATCCGTAACCACTACCGAGGAGCGCTCGCCCGCGGCGAGACCGACAACCACGGGAAACGAAGCCCGCTCGCCAC
>NZ_MRUJ01000294.1:0-8434 GCF_002099325.1 Frankia sp. KB5
GGCGAAACGTGCAGTACTCATGAGATCCCCCGTGAAAAGGCGCGCGCCATAGCACGCCGATGAGAGTGGTGAACGAGACGTCGAATATCAGGCTGCGGGTCGATGCCGGCTGCCTGGGCAGACGGGCGAGGTCGCAAGAATGTACCGACAGGACGGCCGTGAAACCCGTCGGTATCCGAGAAAGGCGGCGAGGTCCCGCTATCGCCAGCCGATCAGATCAATCCCGGACAACAACGATTCTGAATCGCTTCGAGCTTTCTGTCAACAGCTTCGGAAAAGTCGGAAAAGGTGGATGGAGGATGGCCGTGCCCGGATCCCCCCGAGAATCCGGGCACGGCAGAATGTCGACCGCGCGCGTGGCTCGGCCGGTGGACAAGGCGAATGGAGAACTCTCGCGGACCGGTCACCCGGAAATCGGGCGGGCGGCCCGGCGTCAAACGTAGGGTGTCGTTCGCTGTCTCCGGCTACAGGTCAAGCAGCGACCCCTGGTCCGGCGATGCGGCCGCCCTGGCGCGGGCGCCTTTCTTCTTCGCGCCATTCTCGTGCAGGCCGGCGGCGACCTCCTCGGCGTACCGGGCGTGGTTCAGTTCGAGGAGGCGGTCGAGCACCTCGCGCTGCGCCCACGGCCCGATCGTGTACCGAGTGTACTTCCCGGCCGGATGAAAGCCGTGGTCCAGGCCCCGGTCGATCATATCGACCCACCCGTACGCCCGAAAGGTCGCCTCGTCGATGAGCCGGTGGATCTCCCGCAGCTCGGCGATATCGGCATCGTTGCAGCCCGGATCGAAAACCAGATTGTACGTCTTGGTGAGCCCTGACTGCCGCGCCAGCATCGCCTCCCGCCGGAACCCGTCCAACCCCTCCCCCAGCTCCCGCATCTCCCCCGTCAGTTCAGGCAACGGCAAGGTCTCGAACACGTCCGACGGCGTGTACCGAAGATCGGCCTTCATCGACGACGCCCGCGAGGCCGCCCACCAGTAATGCGGCGAGCTGGAGAGCAAGGCCAGCATTGCCGTGTCGTCCGTTGCGAAGACCCCGAGCATATGCGAAAACACCTGCCCGGTCGGCACCATCACCGGCATCACCGTGCGGCTCACAAGAGTGATGACGATTACCCGCCCGATACCTGCGATAGCGCCGTAGAGTTCAGGCCTGGAACGCTCGTATCGCCACCACCGCTCACGGGCCGACTTACTAAAGCGATTGAGGTCACGTTCTGGCTTGACGAGGAGGCGGACCTGGTCGTAACAGTCGCGGTACCGCTTTGCGCGGTCCTCAGGCCAGTCGTGGAAATTGACGACCCAACGACTGCCCGAGCAGTCGGGGCGCGAGTTGAGATCCTGACCGTTCAGATAGGGGAACAGCACGTCGGTATGACGCGGATCCTTCGCGATCAACGCGCGGGCCTCGGCGGGTTCCATCGTGAAGCCAAGACCCAGGACATAACTTCCAATAAAGGAGATTCCTGCGCTTTTTTCCAGCCGGTGAGGATTTCCGGACACTCGTGCCTCGGGCTCCAGGGAGGGTGCGATCACGGGGGTCTGGACGCCGTCGGCGAACCGGGCTGCGGCCGGCCCGATCTGCCCTGTGGTCCAGACGGCGCTGAATTCCAGGACCGCGGACTTCGACGGCCAGGGCCGGCTCTTGATCGACCGGCGGATGACGTTCCCGTCAGCGACAATCTGGTCAAGGCCGACCTCACGGGTATCGCCCTGGGCCAGGGTGTTCGTCGCGATCAGCCCCGTCTGACCGCCACCGTTGAGCAGAGAGTGCGCACGCAGCGCGAAGTAGGCGACCAGATCGGCGCTCCCCCGTGCTCCCCCGCCGATCTCCTCGACGAGGTACTCGCGATACGCCACGCCCAGTGCACCGGTCAGCTTCTGGCCACCGAGGAACGGGGGGTTGCCGAGGACGGCGTCGAAACCGCCCTCCTCGAAGACCTCGGGGAAGACCAGCGGCCAGTGCAGGGGTTTCCGCCGGAAACCGCCGGGAACGTAATCGGTGGCCAACCAGGACTGTGCCGTTTTCCGGGCCTCGGTCTCATCCCGCTTGCCGGTGACCTCATCAGCGAGGCGGGCCGCGGTCAGGGAGAAGCTTTCCCGGCTGGCCTTCTTCTCCTCGTCGATCTCGGCGCGGGCATGCGGGTTACTCGTCCCCGACCATTTCTGATAGCCGACGAGCGCGGCGCCGGCAGTCAGGTCGGCGAAGAGCCGCAGCCGCTCGGTGTCGTGTTCCACCCCCGACAGGAGCCTGCGCTTCCTCGCAAGTCCCGCCAGAGACGAGCCGTCGGTCTCGACAAGGTCCCGGCGCCGCCCGGCGGCGTCGCGGACCAGTTCACGGACGCCGGCGGTCCAGCCGAAGATGTCGGAGTGGATCTTCCGGCCCTTGGCCGGGTCGAGGTGCATGTACTCCAGCTGCTCGACCGAGGTGATACCGAGCAGGGAGTCGCCGGAGACGAGCCGGTCGTCCAGGAAGGTGAACGGCCGGCGCGGGTCCATCGACACCAGCCAGAGCGACAGCTTCGCCATCTCCACGGCCATCGGGTTGATGTCCGCCCCGTACAGGCAGTGCTCGATGACCAGCCGGCGGGCCTCGACGGTGACGTCGTCCGCGTCGGCGTCACCGGCGTACCCGGCGTACCCGGCGTGCCCGGCGGCCCGCGGGTCACCCTCACGGATCCACGCCTCCACCAGCCGGTCGCCGAGGTAGCGGGCGGCGGCGACGAGGAACGCGGCCGAGCCCATCGCGATGTCGGCGACCTTCAGCGACAGGATGTCGGCGCTGGACCGCAGCCGCCAGGCGCCCCGGTCGGCGGTCTGCAACGGCCCGGGGGCGTAGACCAGGGGCTCCAGGGTGTTGTCCGCGACCTCCTCGGCCAGGAACCTGGGGGTGTAGTGGGTGCCGGTGTTCTTCCGCAGCGGCGACTCGGTGACGTACAGCCCGTCCTCCAGGACCACGACGGGCTGGCCGCGCAGGTCCGTGCGCAGCAGGCCGTGGAACGGCAGCAGCCGCTCGGCGGTCGGGTAGTCGCCGCGGGTCACGGCGAGCAGGGCCTTGCGGGCCTCCTCCCGCTCGCCGGCCTCCAACGGAACGAGCCGGCGCTCGACCGCCTTCGGCGCGCCGATCCCGCTGGCGGCGAACCTCTCGGCGAGCGCGGCGGCGAGCAGCGGGCGGCCCCGGTGACGCGAGGCGAGCTCCTCCAGCTCGGACAGCTTCGCCTCGGCCTCCAGCCCCTCCCGGCCGGCCAGGCCGACGACCACCTCCGCGGCCGGGGCGCGTTCGGCATCGTAGGAGAGCAGACCCTCGTAGACGTAACCGATCTGCTCGACGTCCAGCGAGCGGAAGCTCAGCGTCCGCCGCTCCCGGGACTTCCCGCTGCCGACCTGGATGTACTGGACGGCACGCAGCATGTGCAGCACCGTGCGGTCGTCCACGCCGAGTGGCAGCCACGGATGGGCGGCCGGGTCGAACAGCGAACCGGCGTAGGCGTGCATGCGCAGCCGGGGATGATCGACCCCCGCGTACACGGCGGTGAACAGGGCGCGCAGCCGGTGCCAGGCCGCCGTCGACTGCTCCAGGTCGTCCTCGGTCGCGCCGTCGTAAAGCTGCTGTTCCAGCTCGGCGCACAGCCGGCCGGCGGAGTAGGTACTCGCGTACAGGTCGTTGCCGGCGGGCAGCAGGCCGCGTTCCTCGGCGTAGAGCAGGAAGACGATGCGCATCATCACCGCGACCGCGCCCCGGTAGACGTCGTGCGCGCCGACGTCGCGCAGCCCGGCGCCACCCCGGTCCCGCTCGGCGACGTGCCAGCGGCCGAAGGCGGCGACGAGCAGCTCCACGGCCTGGCGAACCTGGACGCCGAGCGCCTCGGTGATCTCCTCCTGGCTGCCGAGGCTCGCCTTCAGCAACGGGACCAGCGTCTCGTCGTCGGGTACGCCGAAGAAGCGCCGCCGGCACAGCAACGACACGAACGCCCGCACGACGTCGCGCTCGGCCGCCTCCGGCCAGGACACCGCGTCGAACACCGCCGTCGCCGTCACCCCGCCGCGCGGCGCCCAAACCAACGCCCACTGCCGGCCGTTCGTCACCAGCGCGAGCTCGATCCCGTGATGCCGGCAGGCGATCGCCGCCCGGTCCACCGGCGTCGCAGCCCAGGCCTGCCCGGCGATCCGCGCCGTCGGGGACTGTGACGGCGCGACGACCAGACCGAGCACGCGGACCGCGTCCGGTTTCACCTCGGACGACCCCCCGGCCACTGTGTCCCCCGCGGCCACTGTGTCCCCCGCGGCCACTGTGTCCCCCGCGGCCACTGTGTCCCCCGCGGCCACTGTGTCCCCCGCGGCCACTGTGTCCGCTGTGTCCGGATCGACGAGGATGAAGGACGGCACGAGGTGCGCGTCGTGCTCGCCGACGTCGACGGTGAACGAGCGCAGCGCGCCGTTCGCGCCACCCGCGCCACCCGCGCCGTTCGCGCCGTTCGTGCCATCGGGCAGGACGAGCGTGTTCCCCCAGCCGAGTAGCTCGCCGAGAACGAAACGCACCCAGGCCGCCTGGCCGCCGACGGGATCGTCCAGCCAGGCGGTGTGCTCCCGGCGCAGGCGTTCCCGGGTCTTCTTCTCCAGCGGGTCGAGCGTCGGCCAGACCCGCCGGAGCACGGGCAGGCTGAGGAACGGCCCGCTGACCTCGATGAGGCTCAGCCATTCGCGGTGCTGCGCGGAGCCGTCCGGCGCGGGCGGCCGGCGCCGACCGCCACCGCCACCGCTGCCGCTGCCGCGACCTCCGGGGATGCCCCGGCCCCGCGTGGTGGCACCCACGGTACTCATCGCGCCTCCTCCGCTGCCGGCACGACCAGGACGACCGCGACGGGGAACTGGTGCTGCCTCGGGTCACGGTATCGCTGCGCGATCACGTCGAGCTCCCGTCGCCGTTCCTGGTCGAGCCGGTCGAGCCGGTCCTGCCACGCCTGCCGGTCCTTGCGGTACTGGGCCAGCTCCTCGCGGCTCCTGGCGATCTCGAACCGGCTGAACAGGGCGTCCTCGTCGTTCTCCGGATCCTCGATCGCACCGCGCAGCGTCGCGGCGAACTGATCGAGGATAGTGGTGATCCGATTCTCCTCGGCGGCCCGGCGCTGGCCGAGAAGGCGGGTCAGCGACTCCTGGCGGGTCCTCGTCCGCCACTCCAGGGCGGAGAGCACCCCGGGCCGCACCGCCGGCCAGCGCTCGACGAGCCGCTCCCGCGTCTCCCCGGAGACGGGCCGGCCGGCGGCGAGCGCGGTACCGACGAGATCGCCGAGGACCGTCAGGTTCTCCAGGCGGCGGAACCGCCCGGTCGCCGGCGCCCAGCCGCCCGCGTACAGGACCTCCTCGTGCAGCCGGACGCCGTCCGCGCCCACCAGCACGAACCGGGAGAACGCGCCGATCAGCACCTCCTCGCAGCGCGGATCGTCCGAGCGCACGGCGGTGACGCGGTGCAGCCCGACGTCGGCGTTGGAGACGGCGCCCCGCAGCAGCCTTGTCGACATGTCGACGAGGCGGTGGCCGAGGTGCGCGAGCACGACGTCGTCGCGGTCCTTTGCCATGGCCGGGTCGAAGGTGATCGGCCGCTGGCGCGGCGGCGTGCCCGGGGGAAGGTCCTCACGGCGCAGCTTCTCGGTGAGTCCCGCGGAGGCGCGCTGCCACGAGCCGGTGAGCGTCGGCACCGTGAACAGTCCCTCGGCGTGCTCCTTCTCGTCGACGTACGGGGTGAGTGCCTGTTGGCGGGCGAGGCTCAGTGCCGTGCCGACGACGCGGCGCACCGCCGCCGGGGTGATGCCGAGCTCGCGGACCGTGTCGTCGAGGTTCGCCCGCAGCCGGCGCACCTGCTCGCGCACGTTCTCCGCGACCGGGACGGTGCCTCCGGCGGCCACGGAGCCGCCCGGACCGACGTCGAGGTCGTCGGGACCGAGGTCGATCCGCTCCCCCAGCATCCGACGCTGCACCCGATCGGAGAGCACCGCGTTGACCGACCCGAGGTCGGCCTTCATCTGCGCGACCTTCTTCACCACCCGCGACAGGAACTCCAGGTCGGCCTCAAAGGAATCGACGCTGCCCGACCAGCCGGAGCCGACGAAGTGCCGGATCTCCGGGGAACGGCGCTGCCCGTACCGGTCGATGCGGCCGATCCGCTGCTCCAGCTTGTTCGGGTTGAACGGGATGTCGTAGTTGACCAGCCGATGGCAGTGATTCTGCAGGTCGATGCCCTCACTCGCCGCATCGGTGGCGAGCAGGACCCGCATCGGATGTTCGCTCGGTTCGGCCTGGAAGGCGAGCCGCAGCTGCTCGCGCTCGTCAACGGACAGCCCGCCGTGCAACAGGCCGAGCCGCTCCCCGGCGAGCCCCTCCTGGCGCAGCAGTCCGGCGAGCCAGATCTGCGTGTCGCGGTACTCGGTGAACACGACGACCCGCTCATCGAACCAGTGCCGCCCGTCCGGCCGGCACACCGCGTTCAGATAATCGAGCAGCGCGCGGGCCTTGGCGTCCGGCTCGGCCTCGTGGGCGTCCGCCCAGCGCCGCATCCGGTCCAGCAGCTCGATCTCGCCGTCGGTGGGATCGAGCTGCATCGGCCCGATCCGGCCGAGGGCGTCGTCCTCGGCGTCGGCGAGCTGCTCGTCGTCCAGGGTCGCGACGTCGTCGAAGTAGTCCTCCATCCACGGCTCGGGCATCCACGGCTCGGGCATCCCCGGCCCAGGCATCCCCGGCCCAGGCATCCCCGGCTCGGCCTCATCCGCGAGGCGGGACGCGTGGACCGGGCGCCCGTGCCGGGACACGAGGGTCTCCCGGTAGACGCCCACGGTGTGGCCGAACGCCGCCGGGGAGGAGAACAACCGCTTCTTCAACAGCAGGGTCACCAGGTCGGTCGCCTTGCGGCCGCGCGGCGAATCCAGCCGGGCCCGGCGCAGTGCGGCAAACTCCTTGAGCAGGCCGTGGATCTCCCGTTCGCCGTCCGGATAGACCACCGGCATGTCGATCGAGCGGCGCCGGGGGAACCGCGGGGTGCCGTCCGCGTTCTCGATGCTGCTTTTCAACCGGCGGACCACGACCTCGTCCACGGCCATCCGGTCCGGCTCGACGCCACGGGCGAACCGCTGGTCGTCGAGGATCTCCAGCAGCGCGGTGAACGAGGCGAGGTAGCCGTTGTGCGGGGTGGCGGACAGGAACAGCCGGTGGGTGAAGTGCGGCGCGAGCCGGCGGATCAGCTTGGTCTGCTGGGAGTCGACGGCGTAGACCTGCCTGGGCGCGGCCGGGGCGATGTGATGGGCCTCGTCGAGAATGAGCAGGTCGAAGGTCCGCGGGTAGGTCGGCTGACCATCGCCGGGCAGCACCTCGTCAAGCAGCCGCTGCGCCTTCGGGCCACGCAGCCAGGGCAGGCTGACGATCGTCAGCGGGTAGACCTCGAACGGGTTCGCCGCGCTGCCGTGCGAGCGACGGACCGCCGCGCAGCGCTCCGCGTCAATAATCGTGAAATCGCGGCCAAACTTCTCGGCCATCTCGTCGCGCCATTTCAGGGTGAGCCCGGCCGGACAGACGATCATGATGCGGCGCGCCCGGTGCCGCAGCAGCAGCTCCTCGGCGACCAGCCCGGCCTCGATGGTCTTACCGAGGCCGACATCGTCGGCGAGCAGGAGGTTCACCCGGGGCGCCGCAAGGGCGCGCGCCACCGGCTCGAGCTGGTAGTCCTCGACGGCCACCCCCGAGCGGAACGGGGCCTGCAGCCGCCGGGCGTCCGCGGAGGTCACCGCCGACCAGCGCACCGCGTCGAGGAAGGCGGCCAGCCGGCCCGGTGGGTCGAAGCCGCCCCGGGTGACGTCGGGCAGCGAACCGCTGGGCAGGACCCGCCGGCCCGGCTCGACCTCCCAGATCACCTCGACGGTGTGGCCGTAGCGACCGTCCTCCACACTCTGGAGGGTGACCAACGTGCTCGTGCTCGGCGCCGCTCCGTCCCCGACGGCGTCAGGCCCCGCCGCGTCCGCCTTATCCGCCGCGCCCACGTCCGCCGCGATCCACCTCGCCCCGCCGGCGGCCGGTCCGTCGATGTCCGCGACCACCCACTTCTGACCACGGACCTCCACCAGCGCGCCGATGTCGGGACGCTCGTCAGATGCCGGCGCCCCCGGGCCCGGCCCCGTCCCGCCCATGGCCTGCTGGCGGACGCGGCGTGCTGACGGAGCACGTTCGGTCGTCGAACTCGGCACCTGATACCCCCCTTGGTGAACAGCCCGACCAGTCTGGCAGGACGCCGGGCGACCGATTCCCGGCCCGGTGGCACCGTGCCGGCCCTCTTCGGTCCCCATCTCAGACCTAACGGACATCCAGGGGGCAGATTAGCATCTGTGAACTCAATTCACCAACATGACCCATGGCGGACCGGGTCTCGACATCGTGGTGCCGCGGGAGCCCCG
>NZ_MRUJ01000295.1:0-8386 GCF_002099325.1 Frankia sp. KB5
AAGCCAGGCACGGTTCAGGGACCGCAGACCGTACTCAGGTCCCCCAAATTCACCGGCCGTCGGCTAGGACAGTTCGGCTAGGACGGTTTAAGTAGGTACGGCGATGGTCCAGGGCAGAGGTGGAGGGGCCGATGCAGGACGGATGGCTGGGACGGCTCACCAGAGCGTTCCCCGACGACCCCGGGCTGATCAACCTCAAGGCGGCCGTCCGGGTTGCCTTCATCGCCCCCACGCTGCTGGCCGTCACCTATCTGGCTGGTGGGGACGTGCGGCTGAGCCTGTTCGCCTGGTTCGGCGCCTACACCCTGCTGGAGTTCATCGACTTCACCGGGCCGACCAAGACCAGGCTGTTGGCCTACGTCGCGTTCGTGCTTATCACCGTCTCGCTCATCGTCATCGGCGCGTTGTGCTCCCGGACACCTTGGCTGGCGGCACCGGTGACCGCGCTGGTCGCCCTGGTCGTGCTGTTTTCCGGGGTCCTCAACGCGTATTTCGCCGCCGCCGGACGGGCCACGCTGATGGCCTTCGTCCTGTCGGTGATGACGCCTGGCCCGGTGTCCGCCATTCCGGAACGGCTCGCCGGCTGGGGGGCCGCCATGGTGGTGGCCGTCACCGCGGCCATGGTGCTGTGGACGGAGCGGCCCCCAACACGGCTGCGTGCCGCGCTGGCCCAGGCGTGTCGGTCGATGGCCGCCGGGGTGGCGTGGACGACCATGCCTTTTCCGCAGTCTGACGGGACCGGGGCGGACGGGACCGGGGCGGACGAAGTTCCCCGGATCTGGACCGACGTGTTCCACCTGCGCCGCAGGTTCGCCGAGACCGCGCACCGGCCCAGCGGTGTCGGCGGGCGCACCGCGGCGCTGGGGTATCTCGTCGTGGACGTCAACTGGCTGGTCCCGTTCGCCGAACCGCGTGCGGACCGGAATCGGATCGCGGCGGCATGCTTCCCCCGCGAAGCTGCCGAGATCCACACCGCCGCCGCTGCCACGCTCGCCGCCGCGGCCGATCGACTCGACCGCGGTCCACGGCCGAGCGAGAGGCTCGGCCTGGACCGTTTGGAGCGGGCTGAGCGGAGGATGCGCACGGCCCTGCTGGACTACCTGGAGGGGCAAGTCAGCCGGCCGGCGCCGGACGCTGACGGGTGGAGCGCCCGATCGGCCCAGAAGATGGATGATCTCGTGGTCGCCGAGTCGGAGCAGCCGCCGGCGGACCTCGCGATCGCCGAGGCGTTCCGGCTGCGCAGGCTGGCCCGGGGGACCCGGGAGCTGGCGACGAACGTGCTGCAGGTGACCGCGCCGGCACCGGCGCTGCGCTCCTGGGTGCGGCCGCGTGGCTGGCCCGCCAGGCTAAGGCGGCTCACCCGGCGAGGCGCCGCCGCCACCGATCTGGCCGCCGGATATGCCAGCATCCGGTCGGTGTGGTTCCGCAACAGCGTCCGCGGCGCCGTGGGGCTCGCCCTCGCTGTCGCCCTGGCCCAGAACACCGAGGTGCAGCACGGCTTCTGGGTCGTGCTGGGTACCCTGTCGGTGCTGCGGTCGAACGTGGTGGCGACCAGCTCGACGATCCTGCGGGACCTGCTGGGCACCGGGATCGGCATTGTGGTGGGTGGCCTGTTCGTCGCCCTGATCGGTACCCACACCGTAGTATCGTGGCCGCTGCTGCCGCTGGCTGTGTTCGTCGCCGGCTACATGCGACGGAAGTCGTTCTTCGCGCTGGGCCAGGCAGGCTTCACCGTTGCCATCCTCATCCTTTTCAACATCGTTGAACCATTAGGCTGGCGGGTGGGGCTGGTCCGCATTCAGGACGTTATGATCGGCTTCGGGGTTAGCCTGGCCGTGGGAGCGCTGCTGTGGCCGCGAGGAGCGGCGGCGGTAATCCGGCACCGTGCCGCCGCGGCCTATCGGATGGGCGCGGCTTTCCTCGCCCTGGTCGTCATGCGGGCACCCGGTGATGACGATCCGCCCAGCGCCCGGCCGCGAACCTCGCCCTGGCTGGACCCGGCCTATACCGACATGTCGGGCCATCCGGACGGCCCCGCGGACACCATCGGTGTGCTCGTGAGCCGGGTCGGCGCCTCCCGAACAGCCGGCGCATCCCAAACAGCCGGCGCATCCCGAACAGAGGACGCCGACACCGCGGGCCCGGACGATGCGGCCCTCCGCCGTCCCAGCCGGGACCAGCAGGTGGCCGCCGCGGCCCGCGATGYCATCCGCGCCGGGCGGCTGCTCGACGACGCGGTCCGTCAGTACCTGTCGGAGCAGCCTGACGGCCGGCTCGACGTCGACGCGCTCATGACCGTCGTCGGCGGGGCGCTGCGRCTGCGCCGGACCGCGCAGCTGCTGCACGCCGGCGACGTGCCCTGGCCGGCCGACATCCTGCGGGCCGGGGGCGGCGTCAACATGATCGCCTCGACCATAGAGATCTCCGCCGCGCTGCCCGATCTGGCCGCAGCCCAGGAAGCGGTCACGGTGGAGACGACCGAGCTGTGCGACTGGTATCTGCGGTTCGCCGAGGCACTCGGCGGCGGCAAGCCTCCGCCGCCGGCAGACCCGAACCCCACTCCCGGCCCGGCCAGCATGGCGGCGCTGGCCGTGGTGCGCCATGGCGCCGCCGCGCACCGACGCCCGGAACTACGCGCCGGCGTGGCGCTCGCAGCACGCGCGACCTATCTCGACATCCTGCGTGGTCTGCAACCGATGCTCACTGACGCGGGCCTGGCGCTCGTTCACCAGGGCCCCGCTGGACGCCGCGGCTGGGCGGCCGACGTACGACCCCGGCGGACTCGCCGGATGCCACGCTGATGAACCCATCCGTTCGCTGACTTCGTTACGGTCGCCCGTCGTGGCGCAGGTGCCCCACCTGCGCCACGACGGCCGATCAGTTCACCTGGGCGTGCCGCCGGCCATCGGCCGCCGGGACGAGCCGGCCGCAGGCCGCCGGGTCGGTCGCCTCCTCGGGCAGGGCCGGATTGAGCTCGCTGCGGCCGGGGCCGTCGTAGCGGCCGTTGTGGCTGAAGTCGACACCGTGCTGTTCGATCACGCCCTCACCGGCCCGCAACTGCGCGGCGACCGCCGGGGTGACCGTGAACGTGCGGTGGTAGGTCGCATTCCCAACCGGGAACCTCGCCACCGCCAGCTCGCTGGCCGGGCTGGTGTCGCCGGACGTGGTCAGCGACACCGCGACCGGGCCACGCCACGGGTTGCCGTCAACGGTCCGGAAGTGGCCGTGGACGCCGGTGCCGGTCACGTTCGGCGGTGGACAGACGTGGCGGCCACCGATATGGATGTGCTGCGCGTGCGGCAGAGCCGGTGCCAGCCCGCGACTGAAGATCGAGATGGTGAGTTGGTCGCCCCGCAGGATCGCGGTAGCGGTGCTGCGGGCGCCGGAATGGTTCAACGGCATGAGTGTCGCTTGAAGGAAGGTCTCCGCGGCGCCGGAGCCGGGTGTCGGCCCGCCGCGGCCACCGTCGGCGGCCGCGGGTGTCGCGGCAAGCGCCGACAAGACCCCCAGCCCGACGGCAGGCAGCAGCACCTTTCGAATCAACTGACTACTCACAGTCATGAAGTCATAGAAGGACGTGGGCCCGGACGCGTCAAATCGACCGACCGAAACCTGCGGGGTGCCAGAACTGGGTCATCGGCGTTGATCTAGGCTTTTAGGCGGCCCGTTCGTATTCGTTGATCAAGCCGCCGAGGGCGGGGCGACGTGTGGTCCTTTTCTTGGTCAGATCAGCAACGGGATGGTCGGGCCGTGGTGGCTGAAGATCGCGACTACGGTGGGGCGTCGTTCGCTGTAGCGGRYCGCGTAGGCGTCCGCCTGGGAGTTCGGGGCGGGATCGCGACCGCGGTGATGCCGGCGTCGGCGAGGACCGCGTCGGCGAGGACCGCGTCGAACGATGCGGTGAGTCGAACGATGCGGTGAACTGTCCCGCCCGGTCACGGATCAGGAACGGACTTCGGGTGGATGCGGCGCAGCACTGCGACCTCGTGCCGCAGCACGAGCAACTCGATGTCCTTGGATGCCGACGACCGGCCGAGCAGCACCAGCCAGCCCCACACACCCGAACGAAGATCAGACAGAACAGATAGAACAGCCACACCGACGCAGGTGACCATGATGCCGGCAGCCGCGCCGCACATCGTCCCAGCTCACAGGCCCAAGCCGACTTCTGGCGCCCCACAGGCCGGCCGAGAGTACATGTCCCAACAGTTGATCCGCCGCTATTTGCGATGATATACCCTAAAATCGGTAGCCGAGGGTGGCCCACAGGCCACACTCCGACTGGATCTTCCTGCTTCGCCGGGTTCGCCCGGCCGAGCCAGCGTAAGGAGAGACRTGGCTGAGCARCACAATGGCACCGGGAACCCGACGGGCCATTCGAAGATCGACACGACGACGCCGCATTCAGCTCGGATCTGGAACTACTGGATGGGCGGCAAGGACAACTACCCGGTGGACCGCGAGGCCGGCGACGCCTACATCAAGGTGTTCCCGGGGATCGTCAYCCTGGCCAAGGAGTCCCGGCGGTTCCTCATCCGGGCTGTGGCCCACCTCGCCGGCGAGAGGGGCGTCCACCAGTTCCTCGACATCGGCACTGGCCTGCCGACGATGCAGAACACCCATGAAGTCGCCCAGCGCATCGCACCCGAGTCCCGCATCGTGTACGTCGACAATGACCCGCTGGTACTAGTACACGCCCGCGCCCTGCTGGTCAACACCACGCCGGAAGGTGTGACAACCTATCTCGACGCTGATCTCCACGATCCGGACCGGATCATTGCTGGTGCCAAGAACGTACTGAACTTCAACGAGCCGATCGTCGTCATGTTCATGGGGATCCTGGGGCACGTCGCCGACTTTGATGAGGCGCGGGCGATCGTGGCGCGGGTGGTGGCCGCCGTCCCGTCCGGCAGCTATCTACTGCTGTGGGACAGCACCAACACCAGCGAGGGCTTCGACGAAGCCCAGCAGGGCTATGACGACACGGGCGCGGTCCCCTACATCCTGCGCAGTCCGGATCAGGTTGCCCGTTTCTTCGACGGTCTGGAACTTCTAGAGCCGGGTGTGGTGTCGATCTCGCAGTGGCAGCCGGACGGCGCCGAGGGCTTTGCCGCAGTGGATGGATACGGCGCCGTGGCCCGTAAGCCGTAGAATTGGATGATCTAACTTTTGAAGGTTTCGCGCGGCCCTACCTACCGATAACGGGGAAGTAACGCAACACGCCCGGGTCCCATCCCTATGTACTCCTCCGGGAGAAACGGCCGCCGCGCGTGCCGTTGCCCGCGTGGGATGGCGCCGACGGC
Source organism: Frankia sp. KB5 (assembly GCF_002099325.1). Lineage (NCBI taxonomy): Bacteria > Bacillati > Actinomycetota > Actinomycetes > Frankiales > Frankiaceae > Frankia > Frankia sp. KB5. The sequence continues at coordinate 5,304 of NZ_MRUJ01000295.1, forward strand.
GGGTCGTACGACCTCGTGGCCGCCCTCGCCGGCCGGCGCTGCGCGGGTACGCCGCCAGCGGTTTCGCGGCGCCGATCCAGGTGCACCAGCGCAGGGAGGACGACCGCTCGCACCACGAATGCGTCGAGCGCCACACCGACCGCCAGACCCACCCCGAGCAGCTTCAGCGTGCGGGACGGCTGCGCCACGACCACCGACAACGCCAGGATCATGATGAGGTTCATGGTGAGGACGACGTGCCCCACGTCGGCATGGCCGCGGCTGACCGCGTCGCCTTCGAGYGCCCGCCAGCCTGGCGCATCGGTTTCGCGCAGTCTGCTCAGCAGGCTCAGGTTCATGCCCGGGGACAGGCCGAACCCGACGACCAGCACGAAGACCAGGATGAACGGTTCGATCSGACCGGCCTGGAGGCCCAGTTTCCCGGCGAAACGGTCCTGCTGGAAGACCGTCGCCAGGACACCGACCGTCGCAAGGCCGCACGACAGCTCCGAAACGGCGAGCACGGCGGCGGTGACGCGCGAGGACGCCGTGAGGAAGGTCAGCGCGCCCACCGCGAGCAGGACCACGAACGCGAACATCGGCAGCGCGTCGCGGAAGTCCGCGGCCATGTCGGCGAACAACGCCGCCTGCCCGCCCACGTAAGCGCGGCTCACGGTGGGCCGCAGTACCGCCGGCAGGACGTCGTTGCGCAGTCGGTGCACCAGATCGTAGGAGTCCGTCGACCGGGGCCCCGCCTGCGGCAGTACCTGGATCAGGRCCAGGCCCGACTCGGGACTGTCGAACGAAACGTATGCGTGTTTGACCCCCGGCGTCGTGTTGAGGGCGGCGACGACGTCGGTCACGGCGACGGTCCGGCTGCCCTCCCCCCGGTCGACGACGACGAGCATCGGCCCGTTGAGACCGCTGAAGAAGTCGCGGCTGACCACGTCATACGCGCGTCGCGCGGTGGCCGACGTGGGCTCCGCGCCCGCGTCGGCGCCACCGAGCCGCAGGGTTACCACCGGTGCCGCCATGGCGACAAGCAGCACACACGCCACGGCCACGGCGACAGCCGGGTGGCGCCCCACCTGCCTGGCCCACCACGATCRCACGCCCGGCCKGTGCGGTAGGCCACGACCCGTCGTGGTCAGGGAATGCCGTCCGACCCAGCCCAGCATCCGGGTGCCGCCGAGGACGAGCAGCGCTGGCAACAGCGTGAGGGTGACCAGGGCGCTGAGCACCCCGGCCACCCCGGCCGCGAGGGCGACTCCCGTGAATGGGCCCAGGTCCAGCAGGAGCACGCCGGTCATCGCCACGCTCAGGCACACGCCACCGGAGGCCAGGGCGGCGACCGACTTCACCATCGCCTCGGTGGCCGCGTCGACCGGGCCCACACCCCGTGCCAACGCGGTCTGCGCCCGGTACACGACCAGGACGGACCCGCCCAGGCTGACCCCGAGGGCGATCATGCCGCCAAGCAGAGCGGCGAAGGGAGTAGTCAGGACATGGTGGGACAGTACTGTCGTGACGGCCACGGTGGTGACGGTGGCCATGGCCGCGACGACAGCGGCGATCATGGCGGCCACCCTCGAACGCAGGGTCAGGCACAAGACCGCCAGCGCGACGGCGAGAGCGGCCAGCAGCGGTCGGATCGGGACGCCGGCCGAGGTGAGCGCGGTCGCGCCCGGTCCGCCCAGCTCCACCTGAAGCTCGGGACCGCCGTAGGACCGGGCCGTGGCCGAGACCCGTTTGATCGCGCCGAGGTCGAGTTCGAGCGCCGACGCTTTCATGATTACCGGAGCCACCGCCGTGCGCCCGTCGGCACTGACCGGTGACACACCCAGCACCATCCTGCCTAGTGGTCCGAACGGGTCGGCGACGGTGAGTACCCCCGGCAGCTTCCCGACATCGGCGAGCAGCTCCTCGACCTGTCGGTGCACCAGCGGGTCCGCCAGCGTGCCGCGCCTGGCGTGCAGCACGATCTGTTCGGTGTCCGGCAGGACGCCGCCCGGAATCACCTTGCGCGCCAGATTCATTGCCCGCTGCGACTCGGAACCGGGAACCGTCACATCGTGGCTGTATTGCGCGTGACCCGCGATCACGAAGAACACCGCGGGCAGGAGGAGCACCGCCCACATGCCGACCGCGATCCAGCGACGGYGGGCACACAGACGTGCGACGCCTGTCAACGCAACGATCAGCATGGTTGGCCCTTCGCTATTTTGGACAACCTATCTCGCGGACAAGCAACGTCAATCACTCTTTGGTGGGGCTCTTTGGTGGAGCTCGTCGTCCGATAATTCTGGAGACGATTCACGGGAGACGGCACTTTACGGCGTTCCCGCACGCCTGGCCTCGTGCTCGACCGTACCGCCACGAACTGCCCGACAACCGCTGTGACAAAATTTGTTCACCGATTCCGGCACCACATTTTTCGGTGGCAAGAATGTGGACGGYGGTATCGGTGCCGCTCGGGGTACCCCGATGGCGGCGCTGACCGGGTCGACTGGGTCGACCGGGCCGAGCTGGAGCTCCTCGCCCGCTTCACGATCGAGGAGCGGGTGCCGACACGTCGACCGGTTGYAGGTGCTCGCCGGGTTCGCGCCGGGCAACCGGCGGGGCACGCCACGGGTACCCTTTTGATCTTGCCGGGCCGGCGGYGAACCGGCCGGTGGCCTCAGCGTCTCAGTGCGGCGGTCGGGTATCGTGAGATCGCCCGCCGGCGTGGCGCAATTGGTAGYGCACTCGACTTGTAATCGAGCGGTTAGGGGTTCGAGTCCCCTCGCCGGCTCCAGACAGATGGYCTCTGACCTGCGGTTTCGCGAAGTCGGAGATCATCTATTCAAGATCGAAATGGGTTTGTGTGCGCATTGTGTGCGCATTCGGMAATTGTGTGCAGGGAACGATCATGAACGGGGTGTCCTCTCCGGGCGCCTGGGCCGGGACCTGCGGTCGCGACACCGCCCCGACGACGGTTACGTTCCGTTATCGCCTGCCGTTCTGAGGGCGGGTGGGATCGGCGAGAACGATGCGTGGCGGCTGACGGTAGCCGGTCCGCCATCCCACCCCACGCCACCGCGGCACGGGGATCGGACGTTCACGGC
>NZ_MRUJ01000296.1:0-8342 GCF_002099325.1 Frankia sp. KB5
AACTCGTCGAGACCAACATCAAGAAGTTGGTTGCCAACAACGGCTGACAAAGGAATCAGAATCATGCTCCGCCAGCTGTTACCTGCGGACGGATCCGGAACCCGTCCGCAGGCGGGCACGTCACCGCGGGGCAAGCCGGCCCAGCACCGGCGGAAGCTCGCCGGAATACACCACGGTCAGGAAACGGGTGGCCCGGGTCAGCGCGACGTAGAGGTCGGCAAGCCCCCGGGTCGGCCCGGCCAGCAGCGCGGCCGGTTCCACCAGCACCACCGCGTCGAACTCGAGACCCTTGCTCTCCGCCACGCTCAGCACCGCCACCGGCGCGTCGAGAGCATTGCCGACGGCGCTGGCGGGGTCGACGGAGTCCGCCGCGACCGCCAAATCCGGGAGGGCTGCCATGAGGGCGCCGCGCAACCCCGGGATGTCCTGCGGGCGGCAGATCACGGCGACCCGCCCGTCACCGACCTCGCTCGCGGCCCGGCTCGCCGCGTACACCACGGCGGCGACGAGGTCCCCGGGATGCGCCTGGGCGACGGTCCGCCTGTCCTCCAGCGGACCAGTCTCGAGCAGACCAGTCCCGAGCAGACCGACGAGGCCCGAGACTTCGTCGGCCGTCACGTCGCCCACGCGCACCGCCGTCGGGGCACAGCCCACCGAACGCACCGAGAGGGGAACGGAGACCGTCGGGTCCTGCGCCCGCAGGACGTCGGCGGCGACATCCATGATCTCCTGAGGTGTGCGGTAGTTGACGCTGAGCCGCTCGACCGTGAACCGGTCGCCGACCGCGGGCCCCAGCAGCTCCCCCCAGGACGCCGGCGCGCCCGGCCGGGCGGTCTGGGCCAGGTCACCGACGAGGGTCGCCGTGCGTCCCGGGCAGCGCCGCCACAGCAGCCGCCACAACATCGGCGAGACCTCCTGGGCCTCGTCGACGATCAGGTGACCGAAGGTCCAGGTACGGTCCTCGCGGGCATGGTCGGCGGCACTGCGCCGCGCCCGCGGCCCGCTCCACCGCTCGGCGAGCGCCTCGGCGTCGACCTGCCCCTCGAGTCCGAGCATGTCCACCACGCCCCGGGCGTACTCGCGCTCCTCCTCGCGTTCCCGCTCGGCACGGCGGGCGGTCTCGCGGCCGGTCTCCTCGTCCGGGTCGCCGAGCAGCTCGGCGGCCTCGTCGAGCAGCGGCACATCGGCCGGAGTCCACGCCCGATCGGCCCGATCGACGGCCGCTGTACCCGCCGTACCCGCGCCGTCGCGCTGCACCGGGATCCGGGCGGACGCCGCGGCCGTCCGCCGGTCCTCGAGCAGGGATCGTTCCGCCGGGGTGAGCCGGCTACCCGCCGCGCGCGCCAGGGCCGCCGGATCGGCGAAGAGCTCCCCGAGGAGCCGCTGGGGGGTCAGCAGCGGCCAGAGGCCGTCGAGCGCCGTACGGACCCCCTCCTCCGACCACAGGTCCCGGGTGATCTGGCCACGTTCGTCGGCGTCGAGCAGCCCGCCCGGGATCTGGTTCACCACCTGGGTGGTCAGCTCAGCCAACAGCTCGCGCAGGAAGATCCGACGGGCCGAGTTGTGYGGGCGGCGGCTGCGCCGCGCCCGGGTGCGGGCCCGCGCGACCGTGTCGCGACCGAGGCGCAGCATGCGATCGTCGTAGGGGATGAGCACCTCTCGCCGCGGCAGCCGCTGCCGGTCCCTGACGGCGGCGGCGATGACCTCGACCATCCTCGGATCACCCTTGAGCGCCGCGGTCGCGACGTCCTCGACGCCGTGCGCGTCGACCCCGGGAAAGAGCCGTCCCGGCGTGGCGAAGATCACCCCGGTCTCCCCGAGGGAGGGCAGCACCTGGTCGATGTAGCGCAGGAACACCGGACTCGGCCCCACGACCAGCACGCCGGACTGGTCGAGCCGAGCCCGGTCGTTGTAGAGCAGATAGGCGGCACGGTGCAGCGCCACCGCGGTCTTACCGGTCCCCGGTCCGCCGTCGACAACGAGCACGCCGTTCGCCCGCGCCCGGATGATACGGTCCTGCTCGGCCTGCAGCGTGGCGATGATGTCGTGCATGCGCCCGGTCCTGGGCGCTGCCAGCGCCTCGAGCAGCATCGTGTCGCCGGACGCCGTCACCCCGCCGGACTTGCCCGTGGCCGTGCCGCTACCGGTGCCGGTGGCCATGTCGACCGGCAGGCTCAACGGGTCGTCGGCGATGCCGGTGACCTCCCGGCCCTTGGTCCGCAGATGACGCCGGCGCACCAGACCATGCGGATCGGCCAGCGTCGCCCGGTAGAAGGCGGTGGCCACCGGGGCCCGCCAGTCCACCAGGATCGGTTCCTGCCCGCTGTCGGACAGGCCGATCCGGCCGATGTACGTCCGGCGCCCGTCGGCGTAGTCCATCGCGCCGAAACACAGCCGCCCTTCGGCGGCGTCGAGGCGGGCGAGCCGGTCGGCGTGGGTCGCCGCGAACACGTCCCGTTCCACGAGTGATTGGGGGGTGCCCGTGCCACTTTCCAGCAGGACCCGGCGCAGCTGCCCACGGGTGATCTCGCGGACCTCGTCCAACCGGATGTACAGCGTGTCCAGGTACGCCTGTTCACGGGCGCGCTCGACGTCCTGCGTGGTCGGCACCGGCTCTCCCTCCCGGTCGCGGTCGGATTCTTGGATTGCGGCTTCCCGGGCTGCGAGCCAACGCCGTCAGGTGAGCCAGGAAGGGTAACAGCCCCTCCCCCGCAGATCTTCCGACCCGCCCGGTGACCCGGCTCTGGTGACCCCACCCTGGTAATGACATGTCCACGACAACGACGGCGTGTCCACGAACGACCACGGCGACCCCGGCGAGCCGGCCCGCGCCATCCGGCACGGCGGCCGGAATGCCGCATCATCGCTGTTCCAGGTTACGGATGTCCGGCGACGGGATACCCCGCAATGATCCACCTGGTGCGGGGTAGCGACCCACCTGATCCGAGGTAGCGAGCAGCCCGGGCGAAGGAGCCGTTTCCGGCGGTTCCTTCGCATCCACGGTGAACGGCATCCCGAGCTGGGGCGTCCACCGAGGTGATCAGACGCCCACCGAGGTGAGATGCTCCACCAGGGCGCTGTCGAAGGCCGGCAGATCGTCCGGCCTGCGGCTGCTGATCAGCGTGTTCGGCCCGGACCGGCAGATGACGACCTGCTCGTCCACGACCTCGGCCCCGGCGTTGCGCAGATCGGTGCGCAGGCTCGGCCAGCTCGTGATCCGCCGTCCGCGGACCACGTCCGCCTCGATCAGGGTCCACGGAGCGTGGCAGATCGACGCCACCGGGCGGCCGGCGTCGAAGAAGTACCGGACAAACTCGACAACACCCGGCTGCCACCGCAGCTCGTCCGGATTGGCGACTCCGCCGGGCAGCACCAGCGCGTCGAAGTCCGCGGGATCCGCCTCGGCGACCGTGATGTCGACCGGGAAGGTGTCCGCGGGGTTCAGGTGCCGGAACGCCTGCACCCTGCCTCCCTCCGTCGACACCAGCACCGGACTCAGGCCGGCCTGCTCGATGGCCTTCCACGGCTCGGTGAGTTCGACCTGCTCGACGCCCTCCGGCGCCACCAGAAACGCGATCTTGCGTTGAATCCTGTCGTCGTGCGTCGTCATCGACACGTCCTCCTACCTGACTCCTGCCTGCCTATCTGACTCCTGCCTGCCTGCTGCCTCGCCGGTTGGGGTCGGGACCGGACTGGCGTCAGGGCCTGCTCGCCGCCTCCCGCAGGTCGGTGACGTCGTGCTCGAGACGCGCCCGCACCAGCGCGGCGACCAGCCGCGGGAAGTCCTGCCGGCCAACCAGCGCGGCGAGCCTCGCCGGGTCGGTCGGCAGCCCGAGCGCTCCGGCCGTTCTCCGGGTGCGTTCGTCGAGGTAGGGCACCAGCTCGTCCCATCCGGCCTGCGCCTCGCGCAGGAAGATGTCGGCACCGACCGGCCCGATCCCCTTTATCTTCTGTAGCAGCTCTCGCTCCCGGTCCGGGGAGTGCTCGGCGGCATCCCGCAGCCGGCGGACATCACCGTCGTAGGTGTCCATCAGGGAACGGCAGGCCGCCTCCAACATCCGAGAGGTGCTCTCGTCGTAGCGCGCGTACCCGCTGCTGTTCAGCACCCGGGTACGGTCCTCCCAGGTCGCCTCGGCCATGGCGGCGGCGTCGGTCCAGCCGGCGTCCATCAGGGAACGGCAGGCGGCGACCGCGATCGACGTGCGGATCCGCGCGCTCGCGAGCAGGGCAAAGACGATCATCTTGAACATCGCCTCCGCGGTGTCAGCCGGCACGTCGGCGCCGATCTCGTCGGCGTAGGTCCGCCCATGCCGGGCGAGCAGTTCGGCGAGCACCGCTTCTGTGTCGGTTCCAGCCATGCAGTGGGACTACCCGCGATACCCGCCATCACTCCGCCCCGGCCATGCCGCCCCGGCGGGGCGGTACCCACCCACCACGTCCGCGGCGGTGTCTCGGGCCCGCTACCCGACGCCTCGCTACCCGACGCCCGACTTCCGCCTGCCGGCCGTTGGTCCACCCCCGGCTGTTCCCCTCGGCACATGCCCTCTACCCGGTCGGGAGGGCAGGCTGGGGGTAGACACTTGAGAGAAGGGAGGCTGAGATGTCCACCAAAGCAGCACGGTCCGCGCTGGTTCCCCTGACTCCCGACCTGGCTCGGGAGGTGGTCGCCGCATCCGCCGCAGCGCCGTCCATCCATAACACGCAGCCGTGGCGCTGGCGCCTGGAGGCAGGCCGGCTCACCCTTCTCGCCGACAGCACCCGCCAGCTCAAGGTCGCCGATCCCGAGGGCCGGCAGATGCTGTTGAGCTGCGGAGCGGCGCTGTTCAACGCCCGGCTGGCGCTGCGGGCCCGCGGCGAGGTCCCCGTGGTGGAGCCGCTACCCGACGGCGTTGACGACTTCCGCTCCGCTCCGCTCGCCACCATCTCGGTGATCGGCCATCAGCCTGCCGAGGACGACGAGCGGGCGTTGGCCGATGCCATCCCGCGGCGGCACACCGATCGCCGGCCGTTCGACGACCAGCCGTTGCCGACCGAGGTAATCAGCCGCCTGCGTGCCGCGGCCGAGGCGGAGGGCTGCTGGCTTACCGCGCCGATCGACCCGGAGCTGCGCGTCCAGGTCAGCGTCCTGCTGTCCCGGGCGGACTGGATCGAGGCGCACAACGCGGCCTACCGGGAGGAACTGGCCTCGTGGAGTCGAACGGGGTCCACGTCGGCCGACGGCATCCCGCGCAGCGCAGTCGTCCACACCGACGCCCCGCGCCAGTCCGAGTTTCCGATGCGGGACCTCGACGTGGTCGGCGAGGCGGGGACCGTGCTGGACGAGACGGATGTGGAACGGCCCGGCATCCTGATCATCGGCACCGATACGGACACGACCGCCGACCGGCTGCGCGCCGGGCAGGCGATGCAACGTGTGCTGCTCACCGCCACCTTGCTCGGTCTCGCCTCGTCGCCGATGTCGCAGGCGATCGACGTCGAGGGCATGCGGGAGCAGTTCCGCGGCACCACCAGCGGTCTCGGGCACGTCCAGATGATCCTGCGGGCCGGCTATCCCGAGCCGGGTGCGCAACCGCTCGGCCCCACTCCCCGCCGGGACGTTGACGAGGTCCTGGAGGTCGTCGGGTCGAATGATCGGGCGTAGCACCGTTCGGCTCCGTTCGAGACCGACCGTGCACGGCTGACCACCCATGGCCGGCCGTGCGCGGTCAGCCGTTCACGTTCAGCCGTTCACGTTCAGCCGTTCAGCGTCCCTTCCTGACACATTTGGCGAAGGCCGCACAGATACGGGGTTGCGTGGGCCGCCAGCCGCTTTGATCGGGACCAGACCGGGTCGCCGGTGGACCGACCGGCAATCGGAGATGCCGCGAGGTCCGCGACGGCTCGGCCGTGACTCGGGGGGTTCCCGGGGACGCGACGCGGCGTTCCCGGGAGACTCCCCCGCCCGGACCTTGGCCAGCCCCGGTCGGCCCCGGTCAGATCCCGACCGTACCCTGGTCGGCCCCCGGCCGACGAGGTGGCAGGACGTGACCGGAGGACGGAAGCCACGCGGGTGCCGAATGCCTGTCGCTGCATTGACATCGAGGTGGCGGGGGCTATCGGGGCCCCGACGGCCCGGTGCCCGGTCACTCTCGCCTAAGATTTTCCCAGCGGTTGACCGTAATGGTTGATCGGGAAATTCCATGATGGATCAAGAGTCGGTGCGCGTCCACCGGCGGGCCCGCGACCTGCGCGGCGTTCCCGGGCGAGGCCGCGGTCGGCACGCGGCGGGTGGGGGTACAGGTCGATGATGTCATCGGATGCGGGTGTGGCGGCACGATCCGCCCCCCTTGGCCCGGACGACCCCCACGAGCTCGGCTCGTACACGCTGCTGGGCAAACTCGGCCAGGGTGGAATGGGCATGGTCTATCTGGGCCGCTCCGGGAAGGGCCGGCTCGTCGCCATCAAGGTGATCCGGAACGAGGCCGTCGGAAACCCCGAGTTCCGAGCCCGGTTCCGGCTGGAGGCCGAGACCGCCCGGCGAGTCGCCCGGGTCTGCACCGCCGAGGTGCTCGACGCCGATCCGGACGCCGAGTGGCCCTACCTGGTCACCGAGTTCATCGAGGGCGAGACCCTCGCCCGGTACGTCCAGCGCAACGGCCCGCTCGCCGATGCCAACCTCGAACAACTCGCGGTCGGCGTGGCCGCGGCGCTCACCGCCATCCACAGCGCCGGGATCGTGCACCGCGACCTCAAGCCCGCGAACGTCATCCTCTCACCGTTCGGCCCTCGGGTGATCGACTTCGGTATCGCCCGGGCAGTGGACGCCGGCAGCAACCTCACCGGCGATCTCCAGCAGCTCGGGACGCCGGCGTTCATGTCCCCGGAGCAGATCGAGAGCCGGCCGATCACCTCGGCGGTCGACATCTGGGCATGGGGTGGCCTCGTCGCCTTCGCCGCCACCGGGCACTACCCCTTCGGTGAGGCCTCGGCGCAGGTGCTGCTCTACCGCGCCCTACACGAGGAACCGCAACTCGACGACGTCGACCCGGCGCTGCGCCCGATCGTCTGGCACGCGATGCGCAAGGACCCGAGTACCCGCCCGAGCGCCCAGCAGCTCATGCTGCGCCTGCTCGGCGACCCGTCGGGCACCGGCCCGGACGCCGCCGCCGCCGTCAACCCGCAGGACGTCACGAACGTCCTGCAGGGCTGGAAGCTGCCGGTGCCCGGCCCAGGCGCCCCGGCCACAGGCACCCCTGCCACAGGCAGCACCGGGCCCCACGGGGCCGGATTCCCCGCGCCGGCAGCGGCCCCCGTCAGCAGCGGTTACACCGTCGACCAGGACGCCCCGACCCGGCTACCCGCCAGCGCCGGGGGTCCCGGGGGTCCCGGGGGCGGTGGAGCCGATGGCCCCGGCCGGCAGGGCGGCACGGGCAGGAGCAGGAACCGCACCCCGCTGCTCGTCGGTGGAGGTGTCGTGGTCGTCGGCGCGATCCTCGCGGGAGTATTCGCCCTCAGCGCGGGTGGTGACGGCGGCTCCGGGACCGACGCGGCCAATCCGGCCACCGTCTCCGGGGCTCCGGCCACATCGACCCAATCGGCCCAATCGGCGGCCTTCACGCTGCCCAGGGCGGCCCAGCCGCTTGGCAAGGACACCCTCGTCTACGCGTCCAACCGCAACGGCAACTACGACCTGTTCACCGGGCAGGTCACGGACAACGGGCCGCTCGCGAACGACAAGCCGATCGTCACCGGTCCGGACCAGGAGATGCTGCCCGCGATCAGCAGCGATCGCAAGACGATCGTCTACTTCAAGAAGGGCAGCCCGAATACGCTGCAGGCGATCGCCGCCGATGGCTCCGGGAAACCGGTACAGCTGTTCACCTTGGGCCCGGCCGCCAAGCTGACGATCGCGGACGACGCCCGGCCCTCGCTCTCCCCCGACGGCGGCTTCCTGGTCATCCGTTCCACCACGGATCAGACCGGAACGCTGAACCCCGGCCTGTATGTGGTGAAACTGGACGGCTCGAGCGTGCGACGGCTCAACGCGAAGCCACAGGCGACCGACCCCGCCTGGTCGCCGGATGGCGAGCGGATCGCCTACTGGTCGAACAGTACCGGTGGCAACCGCGGCTTCATCGTGGTGATCCCGACCCAACCGGATGCCCAGCCGACCCCGATCACGCAGGATCAGGGTAACGGGGACTCGGACCCGGTCTGGTCCCCGGACAGCAGAAAGATCGCTTTCACCCGAGCGAAGAACGGCGATCTGGAGATCTTCGAGATGAACTCGGACGGCACCGACGCCCGGCAGCTCACCCGGGTGCGCGGGGACGACCAGGACCCGGCCTACGCGCCGGACGGTC
>NZ_MRUJ01000297.1:0-8297 GCF_002099325.1 Frankia sp. KB5
GCGCCCGTAACGTCACCCATGGCGCAACCCTGACACACACAAGATCCAGTGAGAAAAGCCAGTTCAAACGGGACCCGCCGCAACACCAAGCAGCCACGAAACGGTCATACCGGCGGCGCGCTGGCCACGTAGCCCGAGAACCTGCCAGATCCAACGCCGATCAGCGGGACGCACCCGAGATCACCGGGAACGGACAGCCCTGACCAGCGGATTGGCCAAGTAGGTCGGGTTCTGGCCACGCAGTGGCCAAGTAGCCCTGCGAGTGACCATGTAGATCCGATCCCTACACCCATGTAGGGATCGGAGATAGATGAGCATTCGGTCCTGGGAGTTCGCGTGTATCTGAGCAGTGTCCAGGGGGCGGCGCCGGGGATAGTTGAGCAGAATCTTCCGGTTCTCGCGCGGGCCGATGGTGGGTGTCGGTTACTGAGTGTGGGTGCGTGCGGGTTTCGGACGGCGGCCTCGGYGGACGGCGATGCCGATGCTGCGGGCGTAGCTGCTGAGGTCGTCTCGGTGGATGCCGAGTTCGGCGGCGATGTGGTGGAGGGTGCGCTGGTTCTGCTCRTATTCGCGGCGGAGCCAGGCTGGGTCGAGCGCGGCGAGGACGTCGGAGGCGGCAGGCCTGGCGAAGTCGGTTTGGGTGAGGAGTTGGCTGATCAGGGGGTGCGGGGTTCGGGTCGCCTTGGCGATCTGTCTGGGACTGAGTCCTTGTGCGAGGTAGGCGCGGAGTTGCTCGGTGCTGGGTGGGCCCGGCGGCGATGCGGATGCGGGGTGGACGGCCACCGGGGTTCGGGCCCACTGGTCGCCGCGAGGCGTGGTGGCGGGATCGGGTCCTGGCCAGCGGATCGGGCTGATCCAGTCGAGGGGCGGTTCCCATTCGACGGGTTCGCGGATGTTCGCCTGGGACAGGATGCGGCGGGCCTGGTGGTGTAGGTAGTCGTCCTGGGCGGTGGGGAGACGGCGGACGAAGTTCGCGTAGTCGGGGCGGTCTCGTGCTGTGAGGCAGGCGGGTGGGGGCAGGTAGTGGGGGTGGACGGCGGTGAGGATCTCGGCGAGGTAGAGCCGGGCGAACGTCGTCTGCCGGGGTGAGGTCAGCCGCCCGGCGCGGGTCTGGGTGCAGTGGCGGTGCCAGGCGTGTTCGTTGAAGGCGGGGGCGGTGAAGCGTTTCCAGCGGCGGCGCCGGCCGTAGTCGATGGGTGATCCGTGGGTGTCGAGGGCGGCGGCGAGGTCGCCGAGGGCTGCGGTCACGGTGTGCAGGACGCCGGCGTCGCGGAGCCGGGCGATGGTCGGGGCGGGGTAGGCGCCGGTGGTGGGGGTGTGCCCGAGGAGTCGGAGGGCGTCCTGGTAGACGAGGTTGTTGGTGCCCGCGAGGAGGAACAGCGTGGACAGCGTCGTGCGGTAGCTCAGCGAGTCGAGCAGGCCCTGGGGGTTCAGTCGCAGGGCCCATCCGCGCCAGAACAGGGCGGGCACCGCGGCGGCCCGGTCGCGGCCGTCGCCGGCCTGGGGCGGGCGGGGCGTCGTGGCGGAGGTGCCGTAGCGCAGCTGGCGGGTGATGTCGAGGTGGGGTGTCAGGCGTTTGAGCAGGGCGCCGTGCAGGTCGGGGCTGGTGTTCTTCCAGCGTCGCAGCAGCAGCATCGGGCCGGTTTCGCCCCGGTGGGCAGCGGCGTCGATCAGCCAGTCGGTGATGGCCGGGTCGGGATCGCCGGGCGGGCCGGCGAGCATGAGGTGGGCGATGGTGACACCGGTGGCAGTGCCGTTCGGCCGGCGCCGGCTGGCGTTCGTGTGCCGCAAATCGGCAGCGACGTTCGAGCCTTCGGCGTCGAGATCGGTGAGCACGGCGGTGACCGTGTCCGGGGGCGGTGGGGGTGCGGTGAGGGCGAGCAGCGCCGCGCGGGCGGCGGCATGCAGGTCGTCGAGACGTTGCCGGGCCGCTGCCGCCAGGTTTGTGGTCGTGTCGTCCCGGGTTTCGATAAGCGTGTCGATCAGGCTGTTGACGTGCTTCTGCGCCGCGAGGACAGCGCCGTGCGGATCGAGGGTGATCGTGATGGTGTCGGCCAGGGGGACGGTGCAGCCGGGGAGCTGGGGGCGGCGCATGCGTGCGGACAGGGGCAGGCCGGTGGTGTCGCACCGCCCGGTCGCCTGCGCCGGGCGGTGGACGGCTGGCCGGTGCAGGCGGTCGCAGGCGTCGCAGTTCGCGGCGAGCAGCCGGTGGTGGTGGGTGCAGGCGAACGTCCAGGGCAGCCGCCAGGCCAGCATCCACCGTCCGCCGTTGCCGGCGAGGCACCGGGGGCAGAACCGTGATCCTTTGAGCTGGTTCCACCAGCGGGGCGGCCGGGGCCGTCCGGTCGGCCGGACACCGCTCAGTAGGCCGGTGTCGTCGTAGCGGGCGAGGGTCATGTCCGTGAGCGTCTGGGCGGGCAGCCCGGTCAGAGAGGCGAGAACGTCGCGGTCGCGCGGGGCAAGACGAAAGGCCCAGGGGCGCCGCCCGTGGTCGACGCCTTGGCCCCAGCCGGGGGCGAAGGCGAGCGCGAGGATGTCGCTGACCTCGGCGTGCAGATGGTGGGCGTAGGCGTGGAGGTAGCTGTCGAGATCCTCGCCGGGAAGCGGGGCCAGCCGGATCGGGATGCTGTCGACCACCGGCTCACCCAGCTGCCGGCAAGGCGGGCAGCGCGGTCTCGGCGTCGGCGCGCGCGGCGGGCCGGCTGGTCAGCCGGCGGTGGGTGAAGGCGGCGTGCAGTTCCTGGCGGGCGGCTTCCGCGGCGGCATCGTTGCGGACCTGATCGAGCAGGGCGGCGGTGAGCCGTTCCTGGCCGGTGCGGACCGCGCGGCGACAGCCGCGGACGATCAGGGTCATCAGCGAGGCGAAGTGGCCGGTGCTGCGGGCGAACAGGTAGTCCGACAGGTCGTCGGCGACCATCCCCGGATGGCCCTCGGCGAGGATCAGGTTCTTCTCGATCACGAGCAGCAGCCGCCGCCAGGTCTGCCGGCCTGCCTCGGTTTCGATCTCGAACGGGTCGACGGTGAGCGTCGTCCACCGGCGGCCGTTCTGCGCGAGTTCCTCCTCGGAGGGGCCGAGTCCTTCGGCGAGCAGACCGCGGCGGGTGATGCCGACACCGACGTAGAGGAACGTGACGGGGAAGGTGTTCGCCAAATATTTGAAGTGGTTCGCGACATCGCGGCCGTCGGCGCGCCGCGGGTCGAGGAAGTGGACGTCGTCGATCACGATCAGCCTGGTGTCGCAGGCCAGGACCGCGTCGGCGGCCTTGTGCCCGAGGTGCTCGGCGTTGCCCCGCTCCGATCCCGGCAGGTGGAAGAACCGGCAGAGCATCGTGTTGAAGGTCCGTTTCGTCGTCGACGACGTCAGGCAGACATGCGCGACCGGCACCCGCTCGTGGCCGCCGGCGGTCGTCGGCCCGTAGCGGTCCAGCTGGCGCTGGTGGAAGCCGCGGGCGAACGTCTGCGCGATCGTGGACTTCCCCAGCCCCGGGAACGCGTCGATGACCGCGGCGCCTTTGACCTTGTCACCGTCCTGCCGGTTGGCCTCGACGATGTCATCGAGGTCGTCGTGGACGGCCCGCATCTGCGGGGTCCGGATCGGGCCGAGGTTGGCGTACCAGACCGCGCGCTGCTCGTCGTAGTCCGCCCGCGCCGCCGCCGACAGCGCCCCCAAGCCGTCGCGAGTCAGCGGTTCCGGTCTGGGCCGGTCCGGGGCGGTCACGAACGTCGTCCACCCCTGCTTCGTCGACAGGCTGTAGGCCCGTTCGCCGCCGTCCGCCGGTGCGGTCACACGATCTCCATCGCGTCGGCGTAGAAGTCGCCGCCGGCGGCGATCGGTTCATCGTGCTCCTCGCCGGGGAACGGAGCCGCCAGCTCGTCGTCGCGGTCGTCGCCGACAAGTTCAGTCCCGCCCGACGCGCCGGCCGCGGGCACGAGCGTCAGCGAGGACGGCTGCGCTGGCGTGGTCTGGGCGAGGTCACTGTCGCTGACGAGGCGCAGACGCTGTTCGGACAGCCGGACCGCGGTGCGCCGTTCGGCCCGGTTGTCAGCCAGCCCGGCGTCCCAGCGGGCCAGCAGAGCCGCCAGCGCCCGGCGGGTGTCGGGGAAGCGGTGGGTGGCCGTGGCGAGCTGGCGGGCGTAGGCGAGCGCGTCCGCGCTGAACGGGCCGTCGAGCGCGTCGGCGTGCTCCCAGCGCAGGGCATGCCAACCGTGGTCGTCCGGGTCCTGGAAGTAGACCTTGCTGACGTCGTCGGTGTCGACGCGGATCGGCCACTTGCCGGCGTGGACGCCGGTGTAGGGGCTGGTGCGGGAGCGGTAAGGCGACAGCGCCGGCCCGTCGTAACGCAGCCCGCCGATCTCGACCCCGTAGTGCTGGATCGTCCGCCACTGGACCGCGAGGAAGTCGAACACCAGGTCGGGGCGGGCCGGGACTTGCAGGTAGCCCGCCCGCGTCACTCCGTGGGCGAACATCTCCAACGGTGACAGGTCCAACCCGGGGACCTCCGGGACACAGAGTCCCGCGTGCGGCTGGCGGTGGTAGCAGTCSGCSACCCASTGRCGGATGAKCTSTTCGAGCTCGTCGAGGAAGTAGAACGCCTGCTCYTCGACRTCSKYGCCSCGSYGGTRGACGTCCGGGCCCTTGTAGCCGGGCAAGGCGACCAGCAGCTGCTCGCCGAGGGTGCGGAAGAATCGTTCGATCGCCRCCTTGTCCGTGGCCTGGTAAACACGGGCCGGCTGAACCGAGATCCCCAAACGTTGGCAGACCGACAGCAGATGCTCCGACAGGTAGATCTTGCCGTGGTCCACGACCAGGGTTTCCGCGGCGACCGACAGCAGCAGCGGCTGCCCGGCGGCGTCCACCAACTTCGCGGCGTCCACTACCACACGGCCGGGGACGCCGTGGTGAGGCGGCCGGACATCGACCCAGCCGGCCGCCGGGTCGGGCAGCGGACGGACCGACTCGAACAGCACCGCCGCCGCGTCCACCGCCTTCGTCGACACCGGCGTGAGCCGCAGACCGGTGACGCACCGGTCGTAAAGATCCATCGCCACGGTCAGCTCGGTCTGCACCCAACGCAGCGTGAGCCGGTCCATGCCGAACACGTCGAGGCGGGTCGTGTCCACCAGCAGGTACTCACCCGGCCGGTGCGCCCGCAGCCTGCCGTAAGGCGCGGCCGGCCGGCCCGCGATCTCCCGCCGGGCCTTGGCTCCACCGAACGCGCTCGTGCCTCGCGTCAGCTCCCGCAGCATCGCCCGCGCCTGGGTCTCGCCCGGGACAGGCACCACGCCGGCGCCGTACTCGTGTTCCAGGCGGGCCGCCACCCTCGCCAGGACCAGGTCCCGGGTCGGGGTGCTCGCGTCGGTGTGCTCCGCCAGGACCGCCCGTGCCGTGTCCACCCAGCGCGGGTCCGCGCCGCCCAGCGGCGCCCGCCGCCGCAGCCAGCGGTCATCGACCAGGCCGGCCGGGCCGGCCGCCTCGAACTCCTTCACCCATCGGCGCACCGTGGACACGCCGATCCCCAGCTCAGCGGCCTTCGCCTGATAGCGGAGCAGCTTCGCCGCGCCGGGGGCGTACTCCGGCCGCGGCTCGCCCGGCAACGCCAGACCCGCGGCGCCGCGGCGGAACCCGGTCCGGACCTCCTGCACATGCCCCAGCCGCTCGGTGAGCCGTTCCCGTTCGGCGCCGTTCAGATTCGCCAGCACCGCCCCGACACCCTCCGCGCCGTGTCCGGCGCCGTCCAGCAGCCGCGTGCTGGGATGCGCGAGCAGGTGCGCCAGGCCAACCTGCCGGACGCTGCCCAACACCGTCGCCAGCAGCACGCTGGCCGCGGCCAGCTCGCGTACCTCCCACAACTGCCCGTCATAGGCCAGCCGGGTGCCGACCGTGACCTTCACCTGCCCGCCGGCGGTCACGACGCGGCCCGAAGCGGGCTGGCGCCGTCGAGCCGGCAACGCAGATCCGTGGTCAGCCGGCGTTGCCACAGCAGCCGCAGCACCGCCGCCTTCACCGCCGGCGCAGGGCGTGTCCGACCCATCCGGGACGTCAGCGTCGTGACGCAGTCGCCAGGACCGACCGCGTCCAGCACCTCGGCCAGCAACGCCTCGGCCAGCAGCCCAGGCCGCCGGTAGCCCGCAAGGAACCGCACGTTCGCCAGGTAGACCGGGTCCTCGCCACTCCACACCTGGTAGCCCCAGCCGTGGGCCTCGAACAGCCGCCGCGGCCAGTCCAACGCCTCCGCCACCTCCGGATCAGCCAACCTGCCCGCCGGCTTCACGTTCACCACCACCGCCGACCCGTCGGTGTGAACCAGCAGGAAATCCGGCACATGACGCCGAGCCCGCCCATCGACACTGGCCTTCAAGCCAAAGGGTTGCGCGCCGATCGCCACGACGTCCGGGTCGAAATCCGCCAGCAACAGCCGCGCCAACTCCAGCCGACTCTCATAGATCACATGCATGCCAGTCGTTGCTGACCAGTAGAAACCCGGGTAATGCGTCTGCCCCTTGGCGCTGCGCGTCGTGCGCCACGGCCTCGCGGCCACCACCTCACGGGCCTGCACCAGCCGCAACGGCCGACACACCTCGCCGCCGCCGACCAGGCGCAGCGACATGACTGGCTCGGGGAAACGGGCGTTCCGATCAAAAGGATCTTCAACTGGCACATCGTCACCTCACGGGCGGCGAGACTTCCAGATACCCACCTTGTCGGACGATCGCGACACTCCCACCACCACGCCAAGGCCACACGAGGATCACGCACGCTTCCGCCGCGGACCGGTGGAGTCGGCTCACGGCACCGCGGCCGTTCCACAAATGCCTCGCGGCGCGAGGCCTGCCCGCGCGGCGCAGGGCCCACACCCACGCGGGCCGCACCATGTCTGGTAGCGTCACCGTGTCCGCGAAACGGCCTGAGGAGGTGAGACCCATTACCGCTGTATCCGGCTGGGTGCTCCCCTCTTGCTGCGGGACGGTTCATCTGACATAGGTGGCCGTCGGGAGCGCCCACAAGCATCCCGAAAGGCAACGCACCTATGCGCTTCACCTCCCAGACGACCGCGAACGGCGTCTCGGAACGTCCGTTCACCGTTGATGGCGTCCCCGGCGTGCTCTGGTCCCCGGCCGATGCCACCGCCCCCCGCCCCCGCCCCCTGATGCTGCTCGGCCACGGCGGCGGCCAGCACAAGAACGCCCCAGGGGTGCTGGCCCGCGCCCACCGCTACGTGGCACGTTTCGGTTTCGCGGTGGCGGCGATCGACGCGCCCGGGCACGGCGACCGACCGCGAACCGCGCACGACGAAGAGTCCTTCGCGCAGCTGCGGCGGAAGATGGCGGCGGGCGAACCTGTCGGCGCGCTGATCGCCGAGGACAACGCCGCCCGTGCCACCCAGGCCGTTCCCGAGTGGCAGGCCGCCCTGGACGCCCTTCAGCACCTCGACGAGGTCGGAGCGGGCGGACCCATCGGCTACTGGGGCGTGTCCCTGGGTAGCATGATCGGCATGCCGTTGGTCGCCGCCGAACCGAGGATCACCGCCGCCGTGTTCGGTCTCGTCGGCTACGACACCCTCACCGACGCCGCGACCCGCATCACCGTCCCGGTGCAGTTCCTGCTCCAGTGGGACGACGAGATCGCGCCACGCGAGGCCGGCCTCGCGCTGTTCGACGCCATCGCCTCCCCCGAGAAAACGCTGCACGCCAACTCCGGCCGCCACATGGACCTACCCAGGTTCGAAATGGACGGCGACGAGCGCTTCTTCGCCCGTCACCTCGCCGGCAGACCCGCCCCGACAACGGTCGCATAGCGGGCCGGCCTGGCCAGGGCGCAATGCCCTGGCCAGGCTCCGCCTACTGCCTCACGACACGGACCCGCGGCCGGCCAAGGCCACGAACGCGACAGCACCCACGTGGCCAACCCGCCAGGCTGTGCGGGGTGYGGATCGGCAGAAACAGCACGCGTGACCTCCCCGCCCAGGCTGAACTCCCAGCAGCGCCACGGGAAGCCACCCCAGGGCATAGGCCGACACCATCACTGCGGGTAACTGCTCAATTAGCGCGTACCCGCTGCTCATGTAGTGCTCAACTACGAGGCCGACTGCTCATCTATCCGCGATCCCTACAAGCCCACCGGACCCCCCACCGGACCCCCCACGGGACCCCCCACCGGACCCCCCGTAAAGACGGGTGGGTGGACGAAGAGCCGTTGGCGCAGGTCAGACGAGGTACGGCACCCACCCAAGCACGCCACGACTTAATAGCGAGGCTACGAGCTGATAGTCGATGCGGGGACCGGTGCGCCGACGGCG
>NZ_MRUJ01000004.1:0-29618 GCF_002099325.1 Frankia sp. KB5
CCATCGTGCTGCTCTCCGACGGGGAGACCACCCGTGGGCGGCCGAACAACCAGGCGATCGAGGCGGCGCGGCAAGCCCGTATCCCGGTGGACACCATCGCCTACGGCACCGCCGACGGAACGCTCGACGTCGGCGGCCAGGAGGTGCCGGTGCCGGTCAACGAACAGGCGCTCCGTGACATCGCGGAGCAGACCGGCGGCTCGTACCATCGTGCCACCTCCGGCGACGAACTGCGTTCGGTCTACCGGGGGCTCGGTAGCTCGATCGGCTACCGGACCGAATACCGGGAGGTCACCACCTGGTTCCTCGGGCTGTCCCTGGGGCTGGGATTCGCCGCGGCGGCGACGTCCCTGGCGTTCACGTCCCGGCTTCCCTGAGGGGATCGACGCCGACGAGGGGGTCAACCGGACGCCCCGGGGCAGGTCGACCCCGATCGGGCGGGAGCCGTCGCTATCCGCCTCGCTGGGTGGCTACGCTGACTAACGTGGGGCAGCTCGACGCGGCCGGAATCATCGATCCTCGACTACGTTCCTCCTATGCGCGGGCCCGGGCGCTCAATGCCGCCCACGGCCGCACGTACTACCTGGCCACCCTGCTGCTGCCAGGGTGGAAGCGGCCCCACGTCCACGCGCTGTACGGCTTCGCCCGCTACGCGGACGAGATCGTCGACGATCTCGACTCCACGCTGACCGAGGCCGAGCGGGCGCGCTGGCTGCACGAGTGGGGCAGCCGGTTCCTTGCGGCGCTACGGGCGGGGACACCCGCCGTTGACGTCGGCACCGAGATGGCCGGCACCGGGAGGGACCGGCACCGCGCGGAGGTCTCGGTGCTGCCCGCGGTGGTCGACACCATTCACCGCTTCAAGATCGATCCGGACCACTTCGCGGCGTTCCTGGCCTCGATGGCGATGGACCTCACCGTGACGGAGTACGCGACCTGGGACGAGCTGACCGTCTACATGCACGGATCGGCCGCGGTGATCGGCCTGCAGATGGTGCCGATCCTCGAGCCAGTGGACGACAGCGCCCTGCCCTATGCCCGCGACCTGGGGATGGCCTTCCAGCTCGCCAACTTCATCCGCGACGTCGGCGAGGATCTGCGGCGCGGCCGCGTCTATCTGCCCCGGACTTCGCTGGACCTGTTCGGGGTCACCCGGGAGCAGCTGGCCGCCGGCGTCGTTGACGGGCCGGTCCGCCGGCTGCTGGCCTTCGAGATCAGCCGGGCGCGGGAGCTGTTCCGCGCCGCCGAGCCCGGCATCCGCCTGCTGCACCCAACCTCACGCGACTGCCTGCGGACGGCGTTCGTCCTCTACCGGGGCATCCTCGACGAGGTCGAGCGCGCCGACTACCGGGTGCTCGAACGCCGCGTGTCAGTCGGGCTCCCGCGCCGGCTGGCGGTCGCCGGACCCGCCCTGGTCCGGGCCGTCCGGGCGCGTCGCGGCCAGGGCCACGGGATGCCTCAGATCAGCTCACGGCCCCCCAGGTAGGGCCGCAGCACTTTGGGAACGCGTACCTCGCCGTCGGCGGTCTGGAAGTTCTCCAGCAACGCCGCCAGCAGCCGTGGGGTCGCCACGGCGGTGTTGTTGAGCGTGTGCGCAAAACGCACGGTGCCGTCGGTGTCGCGGTAGCGCAGGTTCGCCCGGCGCGCCTGCCAGTCGTGCAGCGTCGAGCAGCTGTGCGTCTCGCGGAATCGACCGAGCGAGGGGAACCAGGTGTTGATGTCGTTCATCCGGAACTTGCCGACGCCCATGTCCCCGGTGGCGCATTCGACGACCTCGTAACACAGCCCGAGGTCGGACAGGATCCGCTCGGCAGTGGCCAGCAACTCGGCATGCCAGCGGGCCGACTCGGCCTCGTCAGCGGCGCACAGCACGAACTGTTCGACCTTCTCGAACTGGTGGACGCGCAGCAGACCGCGGACGTCCCGGCTGGCGCTGCCGATCTCCCGGCGAAAGCACGGCGAGATGCCGGCGTAGCGGATCGGCAGGCGGCCCACATCGAGAATCTCCCCGGCATGCAGGCCGACAAGAGCCACCTCGGCAGTCCCCGCCAGGTAAAGGTCGTCGGCGGGGATCGCATAGATCTCCTCGCGGGCCTTGGGTAGCATCCCGGTGCCGACGAGCGGCTCCTCCCGGACCAGGGCGGGCACCGACACGGGGGTGAAGTCCAGCCCGCGCAGCAGGTCGAGCGCATAGGAATGCACCGCGCGCTCCAGCATGACCATGTCACCGACGAGGGCGTACGCCCGCTCCCCCGCGACCCGCCGGGCCCGGGCGAACTCCGCCCACCCTCGTTTCTCGGCCAGTGCCGTGTGGTCGAGCGGGGTGAAGTCGAACTCCGGCGGCTCGCCGACGGTCCGCAACACCACGTTGGCCGACTCGTCGGCTCCCACCGGCGCACCCGACCACGGGATGCCCGGCACCAGCAGCATCAGCTCGGACAGCCGGCCCCCGGTTCGGGCCAGCTGCTCGCGCAGGTCCTTCAGCTGGCGGTCGAACGCCTCGTGCTCGGCCCGCAGCTCGGCCCGCCGGGCCGCGTCKGCCCCGGCGAACTGCTTCGCGAAGCTCTTGCGCCGAGCCTGCGCCTCGTCCACCTCGAACTGCAGTTTGCGATTGTCCCGGTCGAGCTGCAGCAGTTCATCGACATCCAGATCAATGCCTTTGGCCGCGACCGCGTCTTTCACGGCCTGCGGATTCTCCCGGATAAAGCGCTTATCGAGCATGGAATCGCGTCAGCCTCTGATCGGTACCGCATTGTGCTTTGCGGTAACGCTACCAGCCGTCCGGCCCGCGCACCGGTCCGCTCCCGGCCCGGCGGGCACCCGCCCCGGCAGGCACCATGCGGGGCGATCCGCCGCTCACCGGTTACGGTGCACAGACCACACCAGAACCAGACCACACCAGAACCAGCAGACCGCATCAGAAGCGAGGGAGGCCGGCGACGGTGGCCAGTTCAAAGGAGCGACGTCAACGCGAGCTCGCCGAGGCCCGGGCGGCCCGGCAGGCGCAGCGGCGCCGGCTCGCCCATCGCCGTCGTCAGCAGCGGCTCGCGATCGTCGCCGGATTCATCGCGATCGTCGTCGCGGCATCGACGATCGCCGCGATCCTGCTCACCGGCAAGGACGACCAGCCCGACGTGGCCGCCGCCGGTGCCGCGACGACACCCACCGCGACCGCACCCACCGCGACCGCACCCACCGCGACCGCACCGACACCATCGGCCGCCCCCCGTCAGACCAGCAGGGTCGGGCAGTGCACCTACACCTCCAACGGGGAGGCCCCGGCCCGCGGCGCCACCCTGCCGGCGGCCGCGGCCACCGTCGACACGTCCCCGGCGACAATGGTGATCATCACCGACGCCGGCACCATCACGGCCGCCTTGGACGCCCAGAAGGCACCATGCACGGTGCACGCCCTGCGCACGCTCGCCGACGCCAGGTACTTCGACGGCACCACGTGCCACCGCCAGACCGGGGGGGCCGACGCAGGCATCTCGGTCCTGCAGTGCGGCGATCCCACCGGAACCGGCAACGGCGGCCCGGGGTACGGGTACGCCAACGAGAATACCCAGGGCGTGACCTACGACCGAGGCGTGCTGGCGATGGCGCACAGCCAACTGCCGGACAGCAACGGCAGTCAGTTCTTCATCAACTACCAGAACCCGACCCCGCAGGGCGCGGCGGCGCTCGCCGGCAATTACACCGTCTTCGGGAAGATCACCAAGGGACTCGACGTGCTCGACAAGCTCACCGGGCCCGGCGTCGAGGGCGGCGGCTCCGATGGTGCCCCGGCGAGCAAGCCGAAGATTCTTTCGATCACGATCACCCAGGGCGGCTGACCCGCCGGTCAACCGGCCCAGCGGCGGATGGTGTCGATGCGGGCCTGGAGCTGCGCGGCGGTGGCCTGGCCGCTCGGCGGACCGCCACAGGTCCGGCGCAGCTCGGCGTGGATCATCCCGTGCGGTTTGCCCGTGCGGTGGAAGTGTGCGCCGACAAGCCGGTTCAGCTCCTTGCGCAGCTCGCCGATCACCTCGTGCACGGGCCGGGTGGCCGCCTCGACCGCCGGCTGCACGCCCTCGCGGGCCGGCGGGACGACCGGCGAATCCGCGGCACGGGCAGCGGCACGGCGCGTGGCGGCCTGCTGGGCGRCCTGCTGGGCGGCCTCCCGCTGGCGCAGCAGAACCGCGACCTGATCGGGCTCCAGCAGGCCCGGCAGGCCCAGGAAGTCCTCCTCCTCGATGGACCCGGGGGCCGCCGGGGTGCCGAACTCGCCGCCATCGAAGATCACTCGGTCGAGATGGGCCGAGGATCCCAACGCCGTGAACAAGGTGTCCGGCTTGTCGGGGATGTCCTTGCGCCGGTTGGCGTCCCGCAGCGCGTCGTCGTCGAAGGCGTCCGGATCGCGCGGGGACTTCTCCAGGGCGTGGTCCCGCTGGACCTCCATCTCGCCAGCCAGCGCCAGCAGGGACGGCACGCTCGGGAGGAAGACCGACGCCGTCTCCCCGCGACCGCGGCCCCGAACGAACCGCCCGACGGCCTGGGCGAAGAACAGCGGGGTTGACGCCGAGGTCGCATAGACCCCGACCGCCAGGCGAGGCACGTCCACGCCCTCACTGACCATCCGTACCGCCACCATCCACCGGTCGGCCGACCGGCGAAAGTCATCGATCTTGGTCGACGCGGTCGGGTCGTCGGAGAGGATCAGCACGGGCGAGGTGCCGGTGATCCGGGTGAGCAGCGCGGCGTAGGCGCGCGCGGCCGCGTGATCCGTGGCGATGACCAGCCCGCCCGCGTCGGGCATGCCGCCGGCCCGCACCTGGGACAGCCGGGTGTCGGCGGAGGCGAGCACCGCCGGCATCCAGTCCCCGCCCGGGTCGAGCGCGGTGCGCCACGCGGCGGCGGTCTGCTCGTTGGTGAGCGGCTCCCCGAGTCGGGCGCTCAGTTCCGCGCCGGCACTGGTCCGCCAGGTCATCTCGCCCGAGTAGGCGAGGAAGAGCACCGGGCGGACAACCCCGTCGCGCAGCGCCTCGGCATAGCCGTAGGAGGAGTCCGCGATGCTGCGCATCACCCCGTCGGGGCCCGGCAGGTAGGTGACGAAAGGGATCGGGTTGACGTCGGAGCGAAACGGAGTACCAGTCAGGGCGAGGCGACGCGCGGCCGGGGTGAACGCCTCCCGGATCGCCTCACCCCATGACAGCGCGTCGCCGGCGTGGTGGATCTCGTCCAGGACGATCAGGGTGCGACGCGCGGCGGTCCGGGCACGGTGCAGGGCCGGATGCGCCGCCACCTGGGCGTAGGTCACGGCGACACCGGTGTAGTCGGAGGATGTCGCCCCGGCCGAGTTGCGGAAGTCCGGATCGAGGTCGACACCAACCTCCGCCGCGGCCACGGCCCACTGGCGTTTGAGGTGCTCGGTGGGCGCGACGACGGTGATCCGACTGATCTCGCCGGCAGTGAGAAGGTCGGCGGCCACCTGCAGGGCGAAGGTCGTCTTCCCGGCGCCCGGGGTGGCGACCGCCATGAAGTCCCGGGCGCCCGACGACGACCGTGACCGGTAGATCTCCAGGGCCGCACGCTGCCACGCGCGCAGCGGTCGGGCTGGTGGAACGGGACGTCGTGGACGAGGGCTTCGGTCGAGGGGGCCGGCTCTCACGCCATCACACTCTAGAAGGCGGCACTCGGCGAAGACGCTGGCGGCCGCAGGCGCGTCGGGATGACCACACTTTTGCCGTGGATGGTCCCGAAGGGACCACGCCCGAGCATGACCGTCTTATCTCACAGAGGGTTAAGCTCCTGGAGTCAACCGATTGACTTCGGAGGCCCCGATGCAGCTCACGACCGGTCCTTCGGCAGTTCCCCGCGCACCGGTGGCCTCCGCGCCAACACCTGAGGTATCCGGTGGTGACAGGACGCCCACCACCCGCACACCCAACACCCGCACACCCAACACCCGGCTGCGACTGAGTCGGGAGGAACGGGGCTGGTCGCAGGAACGGCTCGCCACCGAGATCCGTCGGTTCTCCGTCATCCACGAGGGTCGCGAGGCCGGGGTGACCGGCAACATGATCTGCAAGTGGGAGAAGGGCGACAAGAAACCAAGCCTGCGTTATCAGCGGTTGTTGCGGGCGCTATTCGGCCGGTCGTCGGCGGAGCTCGGTTTCGTGGATGACGAAGCGCTTCCCGCCGCCGTCGGAGCACTGCGGGGCGGAACCGGTCAGGGTACGGCCGTCGCCGCGTCGATGAACCTTGAACAGGCGGCCTGCGAGACGGGCGCCGCGGGCACACTCGTACTTCACCCCGGCACCGACATGATCGACACGAACGGTATTCCCGTGGAACGTCGGGACTTTCTCCGGCTCTTCGCCGCGGCGGGCGGCGTCGCCGTCGTGCCCATGAACGGCGTCACGGACACCCCGCCCTGGGAGCGCCTCTCGGCGGCGCTGCGTCGCCGTAGCACGGTGACCCCGGAGCTCGTCAACGAGCTGGGCCAGCTCACCGCGGGGCTGTACGGCTTGGAGGAACGCGTTCCCGCCCGGATCCTGATACAGCGGGTCACCGGGCATCTGAGCAGGCTCAGTCAGCTGCTGGAGACCACGAGCCGGTCCCCGGTGYGCCGTGAGCTGACCTCCACCGCCGGGGAGACGGCGGCGCTCGCCGGATGGCTCTCGTTCGACATGAACGACCTGCCCGCGGCCGTCGCCTACTACCGGGTGGCCATCGAGGCCGCCCGCGAGGCCGATGACCACGCCCTGTGGGCCTGCGTACTCGGTTACGAGAGCTACCAGACCGCCAGCCGTGGCCGCCACGACCAGGCCTGCGCGCTGCTCGGTGAAGCCCAGCGGCGAGCCGCCACGGGCAGCACGGTGATGACCAGGGCCTGGCTGGCTGCCCGGGAGGCCGAGGAGCAGGCCRCTCGCGGCGAGGGCCGGGCGGCGCTGGCCGCCCTCGACCGTGCCCAGGATGCCTTCGACCGGGGTGAGAGCGACGGGGACCGGGTCTGGACGCAGTTCTTCGACCGGGGCCGGCTCGATGGCCTGAAGGTCACCACCTACACGCGGCTACGGCGACCCGCCGCGGCCTACGCCGCCGCCACCGAGGCACTGCGGGCGGCCGCTCCCGGTGCGACGAAGAAGCGGTCGTTGCTGATGAGCGACATCGCGGAGGTGCACATCCAGCGGCGGGAGATCGAGGCGGCCTGCCACTTCGCGGCCGAGTCCCTCGCGATCGTGCTCCAGACGGACTTCTCGCTGGGCCTGGCCCGTATCCGCCGCGCCCGGGAGCACCTGCGGCCCTGGCAGCACACCCAGGCCGTGCGCGAGTTCGACGAGCAGCTGCGGGCACTCACCTGACGGTGGGTGCCGTCTCGGCGCTGATCCAGCCCAGATAGTCGGCATGGCCGGCGACGATCGGCGTGGCAATGATCTCGGGATTTTYGTAGGGGTGGAGGACCACGAGCCGCTCATGTAGCTCATCGAATCGTTCGGTGGTCGTTTTCGCCAGACAGAGCCATTCCTCGGCCTGCTCGATCTGGCCCTTCCAGCGGTAGGTRCTGCTCATCGGTCCGATCACCTGGAAACAGGCGACCAGACGCGCCTCCACCAGGATCCTACCGATACGGTCAGCGCTTTCCCGGGAGTCGATACTCACGATGACCTGAAGGTGACCCACGCGCACTCCCATCTCTAAAACGATGGATACGCAAGATACCCTACATCGATCAGTGGCGGTAGCCGTTGAATTTACGGCGTCCGGTAGGATGGTCCGTATTCTCCGCGTGACATTCCACCCGGATCCACCCGGAATGGGCGGTTCAGTCGCAAGCCGTTTACCGCCGGTTGATCGGGAGGGTACATTCCGGCGCGGAAAGGCCACGCTGGGCGCAAGAGACAGCACCCCACGCCGGCCGGAGAAGACCGGCCTGCTCCCGTAACCAGCCTGGTCTCACCCACCGGTTGGTCCTACCGCTGCCGCGGTCCCCCGCCCGGGTCGGTGCCACCGCCGCCCTGCGCTGGCTTCACCCGTCCCCGGYGGGCGCGCCGTGAGCCGACGACCCCTGGGTCTGGCACACGCGGTAGCAGTCGTAGACACCGCCGACGCCGCGCACGGCGCCGAGCACCTTGTCCAGTTGCTCCGGCCCGGTGACCTCGATCGTGAAACGCGCATGCGCGACCCGATCATCGGATGTGGTCGTCGAGGCCGCGCGGACGGACGCCGAGATCTCCGAGAGCACCTCGGTGATGTCCGCGAGCAGCCCGTAGCGGTCGAACGCCTCGACGGCGATCTCCGCGGGAAAAATCTGCGCCTGTGGTGCCGACCAGGTCGCCACCGCGACGCGCTCGCGGTCCGACCCCGCCTCGGTGGCGTTCATGCACTCCCGGCGGTGCAGAGACACGGTGCTGCCGTGCGTCGCGAAGCCGACGACCACGTCTCCGGGCAGCGGAAGGCAACATCGCGCCAGCCTCGCCGGCACCCGACCACCCACCCCGTCGTCTGCCACGGCCGCGAGGCTGGGCATCCCACGCCGGGCGATCGGACGGGTCGGCGACGGCAGGCCCGACGAGGCGCCGTCCGCGCCGCCGGCGGTCCGCGCCCCGCCGCCGCTCCCGGACCGGGTGGTCGTGACGCCCGGCTCGGCCGCCCCGGCGGCGGTGTCCCTGCGCTGCCGGGCCAGCCGGCGCCGGATACGTACCCGGGCCCGGGAGGTCCTGACGAAGTGCAACCAGTCCTCCGACGGTCCCGCGCCGGGGAGGTTGGAGGTCAGGATCTCGACGACGTCGCCGTTGCGCAGCCGGGTATGCAACGGGACGAGCCGACCGTTGACCCGGGCGCCGATCRCCCGGTGCCCGATGTCGGTGTGCACGGCGTAGGCGACGTCCACCGGGGAGGACCGGGCCGGCAGTGCGAGCATCCTGCCCTTGGGCGTGAACACCAGCACCTCGTCGGCATCCAGGTCTGAGGACAGCGACTCGAGGAACTCGTCCGAGTCGACCTCCTCCTGCCAGTCCAGCAAGCTGTGCAACCAGGACAGGCCCTCCAGGCGGGCGCCGTCCGCGCCGGGGCCGACCGGTCGGGCGACGATCCCGGTCTCGGCCAGCCGGTGCATCGACGGCGTCCTGATCTGGATGTCGAGGGAGCGGCCGGCGCCGTCGGCCACCGTCGTGTGCAGGGACTGGTACATGTTGAACTTCGGGGTAGCCACGAAGTCGCGCAGCCTGCCGGGCACCGGTCGCCACAGGGCGTGGATGACACCCAGCGCCGCGTAACAGTCCGTCACCTCGTCAACGAGCACGAGGACGCGGACGAGGTCGGTGTAGTCCTGGACGGGCCGGTTGCGCTCCTGAGCCCGCTTGTAGATCGAGAACAGGTGGCTGACCCGGATGGAGACGGCGCCGTCGATGCGAGCCCCCGCGAGCCCGGCTCGCAACCGTGCCACCAGCGCCGCGACGGTTCCGGCCGCGCGCTCAGCGGCGGTGAACTCGTCCACCGTGGCGGCAATCCGGGCGTGCTCGGCGGGATGGAGCACGGCGAACGCCCGGTCCTCCAGCTCTCGCTTGATCACACTGACGCCGAGCCGGTGGGCCAGCGGGGCCAGGACCTCGAGCGTGACCCGGGAGATCTTCACCTGTTTGGGAGGGGACATGAAGGCGAGCGTGCGCATGTTGTGCAACCGGTCCGCGATCTTGATGACCAGTACTCGGTAGTCCCGGGCCAAGGCCACGATCAGCTTGCGCAGCGTCTCGGCCTCCGCGGCCTCCCCGAACCGCATCTTGTCCAGCTTGGTGACACCGTCGACGAGGTTGGCCACCTCCGCGCCGAACTCCTGGGTGACGGAGTCGAGGGTGTACCCGGTGTCCTCGACCGTGTCATGCAGCAGGGCAGCGATCAGGGTAGTCGTGTCCACCCCCAGCTCCGCGAGGACCTCGGTGACGGCGAGGGGATGGCTGATGTACGGATCCCCGCTGCGCCGCATCTGACCGGCGTGCAGCCGCTCGGCGACGCCGTAGGCGTGCACCAGCAGGCCGATGTCGGCGCGCGGATGATAGTCGCGATGCGCCTCGACGATGTCACGCAGCTCCGGCGGCACCTGGGACATCCGCGGTGTCGCCATCCGCCGGGCCAGGTGGGCGAGACGCACGCTCGCCTGCCGGGCCGCCGACAGGGCCCGGGAGGCCTCGTCGGCACCGCCGTCGGCCCGGGACAGCGCGGGGGTCAGACCGCCGCCGGCCGGCAGACCCGCACCCACGGTCTCAGCATCCACGGCACCCCCCTGATTCGACCCGTTAGACCTGTACGCCCGAGGTAACGCGGAAACAGCCGTATACGCCCTCGATGGCACGCACCGCACTCAGGATGTGCCGGAGATGCTTGGCGTCTCCCATCTCGAACGTGAAGCGGCTGACCGCCACCTGATCCCGTGTGGTGGCCACCGACGCCGACAGGATGTTCACGTGCCGGTCGGACAGTACCCGGGTGACATCCGAAAGTAGTTTGGTACGGTCCATCGCCTCGACCTGGATCACGACGAGGAACACCGAGCCCGACGACGGCGCCCACTCGACCTGGACCGTGCGGTCGTGCGGCCCGCCGCGCAGCCCCGACAGGTTGGAGCAGTCCGTCCGGTGGACCGACACGCCCTTGCCCCGGGTGACGAAACCGGCGATCTCGTCGCCGGGCATGGGGGTGCAGCAGCGGGCGAGCTTCGTCCACACGTCGGGAGCACCGGTGACGAGCACCCCCGCCTCCCCGGTCGAGCGACGCAGCGTGCGGATCGGCAGCTCGGTCTCACCCGCGTCCTCCTCGGCCCCCTCCGGACCGCCGAGGGYCACGAGCAGCCGCGAGACCACCGACTGGGCGCTGACGTGGTTCTCCCCCACGGCCGCGTAGAGGGCGGCCACGTCGGCGTAGCGCAGGTCCTTGGCCAGGTTCAACAGCGCGTCCCCGCTCATCAGGCGGGACAGCGGCAGGCCGTGGCGGCGCATCGCGCGGCCGATCGCGTCGCGGCCGGCGACGATCGCGTCCTCCCGGCGCCCACGGGCGTGCCACTGGCGGATCTTCGTCCTGGCCCGCGACGAACGGACGAACATCAACCAGTCCTCGCTCGGGCCGGCCGAATGGGCCCGCGAGGTGAAGATCTCGACCGCGTCGCCGTTGTCCAGCGGGGTGTCCAGGGCCGCGAGACGGCCGTTGATCCGGGCCCCGACGCACTGGTGGCCGATGTCGGTGTGCACCGCGTAAGCGAAGTCCACCGAGGTCGACCCGGCAGGCAGCGGGATGACGTCGCCCTTGGGGGTGAAGACGAAAACCTCGTCGGTCTCGGCGGCGAACCGCAGGCTGTCGAGGAACTCTCCCGGGTCCGCGGTCTCCCGCTGCCAGTCGAGCACCTGACGCAGCCAGGTCATGAGGTCCGCATCGGGTCCGCCCTTGCGCCGACCGGCCCGCCCGCCCTCCGGGGTCCCCGCCGAGGGCCGGGCCGCAACCCCGTCCTCCTTGTACTTCCARTGCGCGGCAATGCCGTACTCGGCCCGGTTGTGCATCGCGTGCGTGCGGATCTGCAGCTCGACCGGTTTGCCCTCGGGACCGATGACCGTCGTGTGCAAGGACTGGTACATGTTGAACTTGGGCATCGCGATGTAGTCCTTGAACCGGCCGGGAATCGGCTTCCAGGTCGCGTGCACGGTACCCAGCGTGGCATAGCAGTCCCGGACCGAGTCGACCAGGACGCGGATGCCGACCAGATCATAGATGTCGTCGAAGGAACGGCCGCGCACCACCATCTTCTGGTAGATCGAGTAATAGTGCTTCGGCCGCCCGGAGACGACCGCCTTGATCCGCGCGTCCCGCAGGCCGACCTGTACCTGCCCGATCACCTCGGCCAGATAGACGTCCCGGCTCGGGGCCCGGTCAGCGACCAGCCGGACGATCTCGTCGTACCGTTTCGGATACAACGCGGCGAACGAGAGGTCCTCCAGCTCCCACTTCAACGAGTTCATGCCGAGCCGGTGGGCGAGCGGGGCGTAGACCTCGAGCGTCTCCCGAGCCTTGCGTTCCTGCTTGTGCTCGGGCAGAAAGCGCAGGGTACGCATGTTGTGYAGGCGGTCGGCGAGCTTGACCACCAGCGCGCGTGGGTCGCGGGCCATCGCGACGACCATCCGGCGGATGGTCTCCGCCTGGGCCGCCTCGCCGACCTTGATCCGGTTGAGCTTGCTGACCGCGTCGACGATGAGCGCGATATGGTCACCGAAGGTGTCCCGGATTGCATCGACGGTAAGCGTCGTCTCCTCGAGGGTGTCGTGCAGCAACGCCGCGGACAGCGTCGCGGTGTCCATCCCCAGATCGGCGAGGATGCTCGCGACCGCGATCGGATGAGTGATGTACGGGTGGCCGGAGAAGCGCACCTGGCCGGCGTGCGCGGCGTCGGCGACCTCGAACGCCTGCTGCACCTGGGCGATGTCGGCGCGCGGGTGGTTCGCGAGCAGCCCACGCAGCACCGGGTCGAGAGCCGAGGGAGGCGTCGCCCGGTGCGTCGCAAGGCGGGAGAGCCGACCGCGTACCCGACGCGGCAGCGGCGGCGACTCGTGCCCCAACCGGGGGACGACCGGGGAACCGTCCTCGGGACGCCGTCCCATGCCGACCGCGGTGACCAGCTCGGACCCCCCCGGGGATCCACCCGGCGGCTCCTGCCCGCGGACGTCGCCACCATCCGCAGCCGGCGGCTGTGCCGGCCCGTGGACTGCCGGCCCGTGGACTGCCGGCCCGTGGACTGCCGACTCACGCGCCGCCGATCCGGCGGTGGCCCGCGCGGCATCGCCCACCGGCCGGGGCTCCCGGAAGGGAGTGACGGCGGGCTGCGAAACTCCGGTGGTCACCGGCGCTGCCTCGGGCACGGACCGCTCCTGCGTAAGGACTAGACACCGAGCCTAACGCCGCACTGGTCAGAAGCCTTCCGCGGACCTCGCCCGGGCGAGGTCAAATCGTCAGAAGGGAGACGACATCGAGCGGCGCGACCCGATCACGGCCCGGTAGGAAGGACAGCTCCATGAGGACCGCCAGCCCCACGACCTCCCCGCCACCAGCCGCGAGCAGGCTGTGTGCGGCGGCCGCGGTGCCACCGGTGGCCAACACGTCGTCAACGAGCAGGACCCGGTCGCCGTCGTGCACCGCGTCGGCGTGGATCTCGATCGTGGCGGCGCCGTACTCCAGGTCGTAGGAGGCGCTTCGGGTCGGCCCCGGCAGCTTGCCCTGCTTACGGATCGGCACGAGGCCGGTGCCCAGCCGGTCCGCGACCGGCGCGGCTAGCAGGAAGCCCCGCGCCTCGATGCCGGCGATCGTGGTGGCCCCCAGCGCCCGGGCCGCGTCCGCCAGCGCACCGATGACCACCCCGAAGGCGGTCGGCGTCGCGAGCAGCGGGGTGATGTCTTTGAACACGACCCCTGGCTGCGGCCAGTCGGGAATGTCGCGGATGTGGCCACGCAGGACCTCGGCGACCGCGTCGTGCGCGGCGGACCGCTGCGGTGCGTCGTCGATGCTCGTCATCGTGCCGCTTCTCCCACCTTCAGGGTCGTCTGGACTTCAGGGTTGCCCGGACATCAGGATCGTCCCGACATCAAGATCGTCCGGAGATCCGCGGCCACCCGATCGGAGCCCCGCCCAGATCCGCGCGGCCGGCGACCTGGCTCACCGGCGTTTCTTACCGCTCGRCCGTCCGCGCCGCCCGGGTTTGCGCCCCGCGGCGCGCCGGGCAGGGGGCGCGCCCGACGGTCGTCGGGCGGCACCGCCCAGGTTCGCCCCGGCCGGAACCGGTTCACGCGCGCCGGAGACGGGAGCGTCCTCACCCCAGCCGGCCGGATCGACCGCCGCGCCGGCGGGAACAGCCGTGCCCGGCACACCCGCGGCGGCCCGGACCCGCCTGGCGCGCTCACGGGCGACCCGCGCATCCAGCGCCCGCACGGCGGGATCGCCGCGCTTGAGGTCGACGAGCAGCGGCGTGGCAAAGAACAGGGAGGARTATGTACCGGAGGCGATACCGACGAACTGGGCGAGCGCGAGGTCCTTCAGCGTGCCGGCACCGAGCAGACCGGCGCCGACGAAGAGGAGGGATGCGACCGGGATGAGGGCGATGAGGGAGGTGTTCAGTGAACGCACCAACGTCTCGTTGAGCGCGTCGTTCGTCGCCTCCGCGTAGGTCCGCCGCGTCGACGTGCCCATGCCCGCGGTGTTCTCCCGCACCCGGTCGAACACCACCACCGTGTCGTACAGGGAGAATCCGAGGATCGTCAGCACGGCGATGACCGTCGACGGCGTCACCTCGAAACCTACCAGCGAGTAGACACCCATGGTGACGACGAGGTCGTGAACAAGAGCGGCCATCGCCGCGAGCGCCATCCTCCACTCGAACCGTACCGAGAGGTAGATCACGACGAGCACGAGGAAGACGGCCAGGCCCTGGAGGGCCTTGTTCGTGATCGTCGATCCCCAGGAYGAGCCGACGGTCGACACGGCGATGTCGCGGTCCGGGTTCGACACCGAGAAGCGCTTGGCCAACGCGCCGGTCAGCTCACGGGTCTGGGCGTCGGAGAGGGTCGGCGTCTGGATCCGGAACTGGTGGGAGGTCTCCAGTTKCTGGACCACACTGTCCGCCGGGTCGAGCCCGATGCCGGACAGCGTGTCCTCGACCTGCGCGACGGTACCGCCACCGCTGGGTAGCTGGAAGACCGCGCCACCGGAGAACTCGATACCGAAGGTGAAGCCACGGAAGATCATGCTGATGATGCAGACGGCGACCACGACGCCGGAGACGGCATACCAGGCCTTGCGCCGGCCGACGAAGTCGACGTTGAAGTCGCTGCGGTAGATCCGCCCGACCAGTGCCATCTCAGCTCTCCCGCCTCTGCCCGGCCGGCGCCGGCCGCTTGGCCAGTCGCGCCCGGGTGGAAGCGGCCGGCGCCACGCCACCGCCACGCCCGCCGAGGGTCTTCGGACTCAGGCCCGAGTACCGGCTGACCGAGAACAGTCTGCGCCGCACCAGCAACGTCACCAACGGCCGGGTGAAGATAAACATGATCACGACATCGCTCAACGTCGACAGCCCGAGCGTAAAGGCGAAGCCGCGCACCGAGCCGATCGACAGGATGTAGAGGACCGCGGCGGCCAGGAAGGAAACCGTGTCCGCGGAGAGCATCGTGCGCCGCGCGGCGGGCCAGGCACGATCCGTGGCCGCCCGGACCGTGCGACCGGCCCGGACCTCGTCTTTGATCCGTTCGAAGTAGACCACGAACGAGTCCGCCGTGACACCGATCGACACGATCAGGCCGGCGATGCCGGCCAGGGTCAGCGTGAACCCGATCGCCACGCCGAGCAGCACCACCGAGGCGTAGATCAGCAGACCGCTGACGGCGAGGGAGATGATCACGACCATGCCCAGCGCCCGGTAGTACAGGAAGGAGTAGGCGATGACGAGAACGAGTCCGATGGCGCCGGCGAGCAGTCCGCCGTGCAGCGAGTCACGACCGAGGGTCGGCGAGATGGACTCGGCCTGGGAGCGCTCGAAGGCCAGGGGAAGGGCACCGTAGCGCAGCACGTTGGCGAGGTCCTCGGCGTCGGACTGGCTGAAGCCGCCGGAGATCTGGGCCGATCCGGGGATGCGCTCGTTGGTCTGCGGCGCGGACTGCACCACCCCGTCGAGCACGATCGCAACCTGCTTGCCGATCGTGCTCTCGGTCAGCTTGGTGAACTTGTTCTGGCCCGGACCGGTGAACTCGACGTTCACGACCCACTGCCCGGTGGTGATGCCCGTGGTCCCGCCGCCGCCCTGCAGGCCCGCGGAGGCGGTCTTCACATCCGTCCCGACCACCGTGGCCGGCTTGAGCAGGTACTTCGTCGTCCCGGTCCGGTCACAGGCGGCGGTCCAGTCCTGCGGGCGGTCGGTGCTGACCGAGGCTTTGCGGACGTCGGCCGCTGCGCACGTCAGCGACTCGTAGCGAGCGAACACGTCGGCAGGCGGGCTGTCCCCGGTCGACCCGGTCGACCCGGTCGCCGCCGGCGCGGGGGCCGGGGCCGGAGAAGCCGAGGCCACCGGAGAAGCCGAGGCCGCGCCCACCGCGGGTGTGCCCGCGGCGGTCAGCGACACCGGCTGGGCGATCAGGCCGCGGCCCGTGCCGTCACCGAGCGCGGCCGGTTTGTTCGACGCGGCGGGTGCCGGGGATGACGGCGCGATGCTCGGCGTGCTCTGGCCGGCCGTCGGGGCCGGCTGGCCCGTCGCACCCGGCGTGGGTGCGGAGGCCGCCCCAGTGGGGGTGGGCACCGGGGTGGCCTGGCCGGACGTGGCGACCTCACGGAAACGCAGTTCAGCGGTCTGCCCGACCAGATCCACGACGTCGTTGCGGCCGCGGCCGGGCACCGAGATCTCGATCTGGTTGCCGGTACGATGAACCTCGGACTCGGCGACGCCCAAGCCGTCAACGCGCTGCCGGATGATGTCGACGGCCTGGTTGACGGCACCACTGTCGACGTTGTTTCCCTGCGTGGCACGAGGCGTGAGGATGACGCTCGTCCCGCCCTGCAGGTCGAGCCCGAGCCGGGGCTTCCAGTTTCCGGTAGCGGCCATGAGGCCGTAGAGGACGACGATCAGACCGCCGAGGATCCCCAGCCGGGTCCAGACGGAGATCCCCCTGGGTACCCGTGCCGAGCCGCGTGCCACCTGCGAGTCCCTTCCTCACGCGCCGGTGTGCCGGCGCTCGTTCGTCTCGCCGCTGCCCGGACCGGCGGTGCCCAAAGTATCCGAACGAATGTCACCGAGGGTGCGTTCCGCTCCCCGAACGGTAGTGCTCGGTCAGGTGACCGGCGATCACAGCTCCTTGCGGGGCGGGTGTGTCGTTTCACCGCCCGTGCCGCCGTCCCCACCGGGGAGGCCACCGCCGGGATGCGACGCCTCGGCGCCACCGGGGCCGTCGGAACCGTCGTCGTGTGACCGGGGTTCCCCGGAGGACTCCCCGCCGTCCCCGGCTCCGCCGGGCGTACTGATCACCCGAGCGACCGCGCTGCGCGAGAAGCGGCAGACGACATCGGGCGCAACCTCCAGCAGGAGGTCGCCGTCCTCCATCTCGACGACCGTGGCGTAGAGACCAGCGGTGGTCATCACCAGGGTACCGGGAACGATCCGCGATATCTGCTGCTGTTGCGCCTTGGCGCGGCGCCGCTGCATCGAGAAGAAGTAGACGATCACCAGGATGAGGATCAGCGGGAACAGAAGCCCGCTGATCGAACTGCCCCCGTCCTTGCCGGCCGCCACCGAAGCTGCCACGAGTACGTGCACGTCCTGCCCTCCTGATGTGTTGCGGCGATCGTACGTATCGATCGGATGCCTGTGGTGGGCAGGGCGGTTGTGCCCGGCACACAGGACCTCCTCCGGCCGGAATGGCCGATGCTACGGGGACGACTCATCCCGGACGGAGTAATCACCTTCAGTGACTACTCCCCGGCCGACCGACCCTCTCACAGTCATTCTCCCTCGGTGAACAGCGAGACCTGGGTACGACCGAGCGGATCGGTGACGGGGTCCAGACCGAGGTGCTCGAAGGCGGCGGGAGTGGCCATCCGGCCCCGGGCGGTACGGATCAGCAGGCCGGCACGCAGCAGGAACGGCTCGGCCACGTCCTCCACCGTCTCCGGTTCCTCCCCGACCGACACGGCGAGCGTGGTGAGCCCGACCGGACCGCCGCCGAACCGGGTGACCAGCGCCTCCAGCACGGCCCGGTCGAGACGGTCCAGTCCGAGCCCGTCGACGTCGTAGATCCGCAGCGCCGCCTGGGCGATCTCGCGGGTGACCACGCCGTCGGCCCGCACCTCCGCGTAGTCGCGCACCCGGCGCAGCAACCGGTTGGCGATGCGGGGCGTACCACGCGACCGGCCAGCGACCTCGGCGGCTCCCTCGGCGGTGAGGGTGACCCCCAGCAGGCCGGCCGAGCGAGTCAGCACCCGGGCGAGCTCGTCGGCGTCGTAGAAGTCCAGATGGGCGGTGAACCCGAACCGATCCCGCAGCGGGCCGGTCAGCAGGCCCGACCGGGTGGTGGCCCCGACCAGCGTGAATGGCGACACGTCGAGGGGGATCGCGGTCGCGCCCGGGCCCTTGCCCAGGATGACGTCAACCCGGAAGTCCTCCATCGCGGCGTAGAGCAGTTCCTCGGCTGGCCGGGCGATCCGGTGAATCTCGTCGAGGAACAGGACCTCTCCCGGGGAGAGGGCAGTGAGGATCGCGACGAGATCCCCGGCGCGTTCGATCGCCGGCCCACTGGTCATCCGCAACGGAACCTCGAGCTCCTGCGCCATGATCATCGCAAGGCTGGTCTTGCCCAGACCGGGCGGGCCCGACAGCAGGACGTGGTCCGGCGGGCGACCACGCGCCCGCGCCCCCTCGAGCATGATTGTGAGCTGCTCGCGCACCTTACGCTGGCCGACGAACTCGGYCAGGGTGCGCGGACGCAGCCCGGCCTCGAAGGCGCGCTCCTCGGGACTCGCCGCGGCGGACACCAGGCCGTCGTCACTCATGTCCCACCTCCGCGTACCCCCGCCCCTCGACGTACCCCCGCTCCGACCGACCGCCGCCCCGGCTGACCACCGCCCGACGCGGTCGCGCGCCGCATGGCGGCGTCATAACGGCCCTCACCTGCGTAGCACGGCAAGACTCGCGCGCAGCAGGGTCGCGGTGTCGGGCGGAGCGCCGCCGGTTCCCGAGTCGGCCCCGGCCCGGGAACCCGGGGCGCCTTCCTTTCCCGGGACGTCTCCCTTGCCCGGGGCGGCCTGCTCGCCACCGGCTGCGGCGCCCTCGCCGACGGGCGCGGCCAGGACCACGAGCGCCCGGGACACGGCGGCGTCGGCCTCACGACCCGAGTAGCCCAGGCCCACCAGCGCCTCCCGCACGGTCGCCGCGACCCCGACGGCATCGGCCGGCATCGGTTCCGGTCCCGACGTCAGGCGCGGGCCGGGCAGCGGCGCACCGTCACCCGGCGGACCGAGCCGGTCCCGCAGGTCCAGGACGATGCGCTGCGCGCCCTTGCGCCCGATACCGGGGACCTTCGTCAGCACCGCGAGATCCTCCTCGGCGACGGCGCGGCGCACCGTGTCGGGATCGTGCACCCCGAGCACGGCCTGGGCGAGCTTGGGCCCGACCCCGGCCGCGCTCTGCAGGATCTCGAAGACGTCGCGCGCATCGGCGTCGGCGAAGCCGTAGAGGGTCAGCTCGGTCTCGCGCACGATCAGGGTGGTGGCGAGGGAGGCGGACTCCCCCACCCGCAGCCGCGACAGCGTCGACGGCGAGCAGTGGACGAGCAGGCCCACCCCGCCGACCTCGATGACGGCGGACAGCGGGGTCAGCGCGGTGACCGTGCCGGCCAACGACGCGATCATCGGGTGGGTCCGCCCGGCGCGGCGGAACGGAACCGGGCCAGCGCCGGCCCACGCCACAGGTGGCAGAGCGCCAACGCGAGGGCGTCCGCCGCGTCGGCCGGGCGTGGCGCCTCGGTCAGCCCGAGCAATCTGGTGATCATAAAACTGACCTGCGCTTTGTCCGCCCGGCCGCTGCCGGTCACCGCGGCCTTCACCTCACTGGGCGTGTAGAGACCCACCGGCAGGCCTCGCCGGGCGGCCAGCACGATGGCGACCGCCCCGGCCTGCGCGGTGCCCATCACGGTACGCATGTTCGCCTGGCTGAAGACCTTCTCGACCGCGACCGCCTCCGGGCGGGTGCGATCGAGCCAGGCGTCGATGCCATCGGACACGGCGCACAACCGTTCGGCGACCTCGGCGGTGGCGGGGGTGCGCACCACCCCCACCTCGACCAGGTGGGCCCGGATGCCGAGGCCACCGTCGACGACCCCCAGGCCACACCGGGTCAGCCCCGGATCGACCCCCAGCACCCGCATCCACCCTCCCGACCGCACGTTCACAAGAACATTCGTTCGATTCTAGGGGCGGCGGCACAACCGGACATCCACGACACGCCCAACAGATCGCCCGAGAGGACGATCAGCTGCCGACGAGCTCCATCACGTCATCGGAGATGTCGGCATTGAACCAGACGTTCTGGACGTCATCGAGATCCTCGACCGCCTCGATGAGCTTGAGGACCTTGGCGGCGGGTTCGGCCTCCAGCGACACGCTCACACTCGGCAGCCAGGAGATGTCCGCGGAGGTGACCGCCAGGCCGGCATCGGTGGCGGCCACCCGCACGGCGTGCAGATCGGTCGCCTCGGAGACCACCTCGAAGGCCTCCCCGACGTCGTTGACCTCCTCCGCGCCGGCGTCGAGCACAGCGAGCAGTACGTCGTCCTCGGTGAGGCCGGCGGTCTTCTCGATAAGCACGACACCCTTGCGGTTGAACAGGTACGACACCGACCCCGGGTCGGCCACCGTGCCGCCGTTACGGGTGATCGCCACCCGGACATCCGACGCCGCCCGGTTACGGTTGTCGGTCAGGCACTCCACGAGGATCGCCACCCCGCCCGGGCCGTACGCCTCATAGGTGATGTCCTCGTAGTTCACCCCACCGGC
Source organism: Frankia sp. KB5 (assembly GCF_002099325.1). Classification (NCBI taxonomy): domain Bacteria; kingdom Bacillati; phylum Actinomycetota; class Actinomycetes; order Frankiales; family Frankiaceae; genus Frankia; species Frankia sp. KB5. The sequence continues at coordinate 20,542 of NZ_MRUJ01000004.1, forward strand.
GAGCTCGCCGGAACCCCGCTTGACGGCCCGTTCGATGTTGTCGTTCGGCACGGACTGCGACTTCGCCTTGGCGATGGCGTCGGCGAGCGTCGGGTTGCCCGCGGGGTCTCCGCCGCCCGTCTTGGCCGCCACCTCGACCGTCTTGATCAGTTTGGCGAACAGCTTGCCCCGGCGGGCATCGATGACCGCCTTCTTGTGCTTGGTGGTCGCCCACTTGGAGTGGCCGCTCATGACCTGCCTCTCTTGCGCCCGATCATCGACCGGACCCGGACGATCGGACGCTGTCGACGAATAGCCGGTGCACCCGGGCATCACCGGTCAGCTCCGGATGGAACGCGGTGGCCAGCAGCGGTCCTTGGCGGACCGTCACCGGCGCCTCGGCGACACGGGCCAGGACCTCGACCGCGTCTCCTGCCTTTTCTACCCATGGTGCCCGGATGAAGACCGCGTGCACAGGTGGCCCCGCCACCCCGACGACCTCGAGGTGTGCCTCGAACGAGTCCACCTGCCGGCCGAAGGCGTTACGCCGGACGACGATGTCCAGTCCGCCGATCAGTGGTTGATCCGGCCGACCGCCCACGACGTCCCGCGCAAGCAGGATCATGCCAGCACATGAACCGAACACGGGCAACCCCGCGGCCACCGCCGCCCGCAACGGCTCCAACAGCTCGAACACGCGCAGCAACCGGCCGATCGTGGTGGATTCACCTCCGGGCAGGACGAGCCCGTCGACCTCGGCGAGCTCCACCGCGTGGCGCACCGCCACCGGCCGCGCGCCGGCCTCGGTGAGCGCCCGGGCGTGCTCGCGCACATCCCCCTGCAACGCGAGGATGCCGATCCGCGGGCCACTCACCAGCCGCGGTCGGCGTAGCGGGCTTCCGGGGGAAGCTCGGTGACGTTGATGCCCACCATCGCCTCGCCAAGGCCCCGGGAGACCTTCACCAGAACGTCGGGGTCCTTGAACATGGTGGTCGCCTCGACGATGGCCCGAGCGCGGCGCGCCGGGTCCCCGGACTTGAAGATCCCGGACCCGACGAACACCCCGTCCGCGCCGAGCTGCATCATCAGCGCCGCGTCCGCCGGGGTGGCGATACCGCCGGCGGTGAACAGCACGACGGGCAGCCGACCGAGCCGGGCCACCTCGGCGACCAGCTCGACCGGGGCGCGCAGCTCCTTGGCCGCCGCGTAGAGCTCCTCGGCGGGCAGCCCCGACAGCCGGGCGATCTCCGCCCGGATGGTACGCATGTGCACCACGGCGTTGGACACCTCGCCGGTGCCCGCCTCACCCTTGGAACGGATCATCGCCGCGCCCTCGGCGATCCGGCGCAGCGCCTCCCCCAGGTTGGTGGCTCCGCAGACGAACGGCACCGTGAAGCGCCACTTGTCGATGTGGTGGTGCGGGTCGGYAGGCGTGAGAACCTCGGACTCGTCGACGTAGTCCACCCCGAGCGCCTGCAGCACCTGTGCCTCGACGAAATGCCCGATCCGGGCCTTGGCCATGACCGGGATGGAGACCGCCTCGATGATCTCCGAGATCATGTCGGGATCACTCATCCGCGCCACCCCACCCTGCGCCCGGATGTCGGCGGGAACCCGCTCCAGCGCCATCACCGCGACGGCGCCGGCGTCCTCGGCGATGCGGGCCTGCTCGGCGGTGACCACATCCATGATCACACCGCCCTTGAGCATCTCCGCCATGCCGCGCTTGACGCGGGCGGTACCGGCATGCCGGGCGGAGTCGGTCGCCGGGCCGGCGGCGGGGGCAGTCTGGCCCTCGGACATGATGTGCCGTCTCTTTTCACTGGGTCGGGTCGCCAGGGCCGCTGGGTACCGGCATGTCTGGCACCTGCATGTCGGCTACCCCACCGGATGGTTCCCGTACGGGTGGGTCGGTTTTCCATGGTACGGCGATCTCGCGACCGGCCGGGCCATCAGGAGGCCAGCCCCGGCAGGTCGTCGCGAGGGACGCCCTCGCCACGGATCGGCAGGGCGTCGTCSATCTCGAAGTAGCTGGCCGGCGGCCGGCGGCCGGCCAGGTGCGCCATCCGCACCACGCGTCGACCGGCGAGTGCCCGCAGGTCGCGGACCGCGTCGTTGTGGAACTGCCGGGCGAGCGCGACCCGGGCCGCGCAGGAGTCGACCGCATGCAGCTCGGCGGGGTGGTGCTGGCCGGCCGCGGCGACCTCGGCGGACCGTAACGCCCGGCTCAGGGCATTCTCGCTCTGCTCGACCGCGGCGTCCAACGCCCCCCCGGCGAGCAGGTCCGGATAGGCCGTTCGGGCCCGGGCCACGCTCTCGCCCAGCTCGGCCAGCTCACATCGCAGGGCCAGCTCGCGCGCGGCGTCGGCGCGGGCGACCAGGTGCGCCACCAGCCCACCGCGGGCGTCCGCGACCCGGGCCGCGAGTCGGTCGAGCCGAGTGGCCAGCCAGGTCAGATAGGTCGCGATCGCCACCACCAAGGCGACCACCACCACGACGACGGTCATCCCGCGCAGCGTAACCAACGGCCGAATGTGACGTGGCTCTGGTACCGGGGCAGGTCAGTTACCACTCCTCGCGTCGCCCCGGACCGGCAACCGCGTCGCCGTCGCGACCGACACCCGCATGTCCCCGGAGACCATCTGGTACACCCCGACGATCCGCTCGGCGATGGCCCGCCAGTCGTAGGCGGTGACGACGGCGCGACCGCGTTCCACCAGCCGCGCGGCGCCGGCGGGATCACGCAGCACCTGGGCCAGGGTCGCGGCCAGCCGCGCGGGATCGCCGACGTCGAACAGCCTGCCGGCGCGCCCGTCATCGAGGACCCGGCGGAAGGCGTCGATGTCGCTGGCCACCACCGGGGTCCCGGTCGCCATCGCCTCGAGCAGCACGATCCCGAAGCTCTCCTGACCGGTGTTCGGGGCGCAGTAGACCTGCCCGGAGGCGAAAACCCGGGGCTTGTCAGCGTCGGAGACCATGCCGACGAGGTCGACCCGCGAGCGCAGGGTGGGCTCCAGCCGGGCCCGCACCGCCGCCCCGTCACCGGGCCCCGCCACCAGCAGCCGGACACCGTCGATCTCGGCGGCGAGCGCAGGCAGGGCGGCGAGCAGCACGTCAAGGCCCTTGCGCGGCTCGTCGATACGCCCGAGGAACACGACGGTGGGCCGCCCGTCGTCGTAGTCGGGCAGGGGCCGGGCGCCGGCGAAGTTCTGCACCGCCACCCCGTTCGGGATCAGGATGGCGTCGGCGCCCAGATGCTCGACGAGGGTGCGCCGGGCCGCCTCGGAGACCGCGATCCGAGCCCGCAGCTTCTCGAACGACGGCTGCAGCGCGCCCTGGGCCGCGGTGAGGAACCGCGACCGGGGGTTGGCGGTGTGGAAGGTGGCGACGATCGGTCCATCGGCCAGCATGCAGGCCAGGAGGCTGACGCTGGGCGCGGTCGGTTCGTGGGCGTGCAGGACATCGAAGTCGTGCTCACGCAGCCAACGGCGGACCCGGGCGGCCGAGACCGGGCCCATCAGGAGCCGGGCGACGGAGCCGTTGTAGGGCAGCGGTAACGCCCGACCCGCGTCCACCGCGTAGGGCGGCAGGGTCCGTTCGTCGTCCACCGGGGTGATGACGGACACCTCGTGACCGGCGGCGATCAGGGTCTCGGCGAGGTCACGCACGTGCGCCTGGACCCCGCCCGGTACGTCCCAGGCATAGGGGCAGGCCAGACCGATCTTCACGGCGGCGTCATCCGTCGTCGCGCCAGATCCGCTGGAGCATGTGCCAGTCCGCGGGGTGCGCGGCAACGCCGGCGGCGAAGGCGTCCGCGAGTCCCTGCGTCATCGTCGGGATGTCGCTCGGCTCGACGGCGGGATGGATCCGCCCGCTCCACCCGTCATGGTCGAACCAGAGCGTGGCGGGCAGCAGCGCCGCTCCGGTGCGCAACGCGAGCGCCGCGGGCCCGCCGGGCATGGTGGCCGTGGCGCCGAAGAACCTCACCGGGATCCCGCCACGGGAGAGATCCCGGTCCGCGAGCAGGCAGAGCATCCCCCCGGCCAGCAGGCGCTCGGTGAGCAGGTCGAACGGAGGAGCCTGCCCGCCGGTCAGCGGGACGACCTCCATGCCGAGTTCCGAGCGGAAGGCCAAGAACCGCTCGAAGAGCGCCTCCGGCCGCAGGCGTTCGGCGACGGTCGTGAACGGCACGCCATTCGCCACCAGCCAGGCGCCCGCCTGCTCCCAGTTGCCCATGTGCGGCAGCGCCACGATGGTCCCTTTCCCGCGGGCGTGCGCATCCCACAACCGATACTGGTCCAGCAGCCGCAGCCGGCCGACGACACGGTCCAGACCGATCTCTCGGAAGCGGAACACCTCCAGCCAGTACCGCGCGTAGGAGCGCATCGCCGCCCGGGTCAACCGGTCCAGATCGGTTCCCGGCGGCGCCACCCGGGCGAGATTCGACCGCAGCCGGCGCACCCCCCGCCCGTCGCGGCGGTAGGCCAGGTCGGCGCCGAACCGGAACGCCGCGGCGGCCACGGGCTGCGGGAGCAGCCGGACGCCGCGCCAGCCCAGCGCGTAGGCGAGGTCGGTGAACCGCCCGGCTGCCGCCGCCCGCCCAGCCGCCGTCGCCCGCACGCCCGTCGTCAACGCTCGGCTCTTCGTCGGGTCGTCTCGATGACCGCTCAGCGGCCGTTGCGGCCGGGGCCGAAGGTGGTCGCGCTCCGGGACGCAGCCGTGGTCCGGGACGCGGTGGTCGGGGCCGCCCTTGACGTCAACGGGGAGGGAGGGTCCCCCGCACGGTACCACTGCCGGTAGACGTGGACGACCCGCTGGACGACCGTCAGCGTGGTGGCACCGACGAGGAACCACAGCGCCGCGGGCAGGAGGTAGGGCACCCCGAGGCCGTACAGCCCGGCGGCGACCAGCAGGATCAGCAACCGCTCGCCCCGTTCGGCGAACCCCACGTCACAGGTGAAGCCGAGTCCCTCGGCGCGGGCCTTGACGTACGAGGTGATCGACCCGGCGACCAGGCAGATCAGGGCCGCACCCGCCAACGGCAGGGAATCGCCGTCGCCGGCGTACCAGAGGACGAGCGATCCGAAGATCGCGCCGTCGCCGACCCGGTCGGACGTGGAGTCGAGAAAGGCCCCCCACTTGGAGGAGATGCCGCGGGCGCGGGCGATGACCCCGTCGATCAGGTCCGAGAAGACGAACAGCGTGACTACCACGGTGCCGAGGAAGAACACCCCGCGGGTGAAGAACCCCAGAGCCCCGCCCGCGACCCCGACCATGCCGATGATCGTCACGACATCCGGCGACACCGACGACCGGGCGGCCCACTGGCTCACCGGGTCGAGCAACTTCTGGATCTGCGGTCGTGCCTTGCTAGCGAGCATGTCCGTCCCGTCGTCCCGCGTGGTCGTCCCGCGTGCGCCCGACTTCGGGCGGTCTTCACAGTACAGCCGCCACGATCCGCGCATTCCCGACCACGGCCGCCCTCGGGCTTGTGTCCCAGGTAACAGGGGAGGACTCTGCCGTTACCGAACAGGCCGTTACCTCCCAGTCAAGGAGGCGAGGATGTCATCAGCCTCGTGCGATGTGCGCAACGTCGTCCTGGTAGGCCACACCGGCGCGGGCAAGACGGCTCTGGTGGACCGTCTACTCGCCACCGCCGGGCCGCCGGACCGCCAGAACGGCGACCGTCAGACCGCCCAGACCAGCTACGTCGGCCATGCCGATCCCGAGCGTCGCCCGGCACGGTCGGTCAGCCTCACCCTGTGTTCGGTCAGTCATCGCGGGCTCACGATCAATCTTCTGGACACCCCGGGCTATCCCGACTTCGTGGGCGAGCTGCGGGCGGGCCTGCGGGCCGCCGACGCCGCTCTGTTCGTCGTCAGCGCGATCGACGGGGTGGATGGCGCGACCGGCATGGTGTGGGCGGAGTGCGCCGGGGTCGGCATGCCCCGCGCGATCGTGCTCACCCATCTCGACCATCCCCGGGCCGATTTCGCGGCGGCCGTCGAGGGCTGCCAACGGGCCTTCGGGGCCGGTGTGCTGCCGGCCTACCTGCCCGAGCGGGAGGCCGGCGCCTCGATGCGGCTGGTGGATCTGCTGTCCGGGYGGGTGCGGGAGTACCCGGACGGCGGCTGCCGGGAACTCGCCACCCCGGCCGACCTCACCGGCCGGTACGCCTCCGCCCGCGCCGCCCTGGTCGAGGGGATCATCGCTGAGAGCGAGGACGAGGCCCTCCTCGACCGGTACCTGTCCGGTGATGAGCCCGACACCAAGCTCCTGCTCGGCGATCTGGAGACCGCGGTCGCCCGCGGGACGTTCTTCCCGGTGTTGCCGGCCGGTCTGCTTCCGGGTTCGACCTCGGGTCCGGGCGCCGGTGCAGGGAGCGATCGGGGCGTCGATCGGGCCGGCGGTTTCGGCTCCGTCGAGCTGCTGGACCTGTTCGTGCAGGGGTTCCCCTCGCCGCGGGAGCATCTCCTGCCGCCGGTGAGCCGCCCTGACGGCTCCCCCTGCGAGCAGAGCCACGGTGATCCGGCCGGGCCGCTCGTGGCCGAGRTCGTGAAGACGACCACGGACCCTTACGTGGGCCGGATGTCGGTGATTCGGGTGTTCTCCGGCACGCTGCATCCCGACGATGCGGTGCACGTCAGCGGGCACGGCAGAGCCACGGCCAGGCACGCCGACCACGACGACGACGAGCAGGTCGGGGCGCTCTCCCGGCCGTACGGCTCGGTTCTGCACACGGTGGGCGAGTGCCCGGCCGGCGGCATCTGCGTGGTGACGAAGCTCAGCACCGCCGAGACCGGCGACACCCTCTCCGATCGCGACGACCCGCGCTACCTGCCCGCATGGTCGATGCCCGAACCGCAGCTCCCCGTCGCGATCAGTGCCCGAAGCCGCGCGGACGAGGACAGGCTGTCGACCGCACTCGGCCGGCTGGCCGTGGAGGACCCGACGCTACGGATCGAGCAGAACCCCGAGACCGCCCAACTCGTCCTGTGGTGCATGGGCGAGGCCCACAGCGACGCGGTCCTGGAACGGCTCGCCCAGCGCCACGGCGCCGCGGTGGACCGGATCGCGCCCCGGATCCCGCTGCGGGAGACACTGCGTGCCCCGGCACGCGGACTCGGCCGTCAGGTCAAGCAGTCCGGTGGGCACGGTCAGTTCGCGGTATGCCAGATCGAGGTCGAACCGCTCCCGGCGGGCGGGGGCTTCGAGTTCGTCGATGAGGTGGTCGGCGGCGCGGTTCCCCGGGCCTTCATCCCGTCGGTGGAGAAGGGCGTCCGGGCGCAGATGGCGCAGGGCGTCCRCACCGGCCATCCCATGGTTGATCTACGGGTCCGCCTCGTTGACGGCAAGGCGCACAGCGTCGACTCCTCGGACATGGCCTTTCAGATCGCCGGCGCACTGGCGCTCAAGGACGCGGCCCGGGCCGCCGGCGTCGTCGTGCTCGAGCCGATCCTGGCCGTTGACGTCCTGGTACCCGACGAGTACGTCGGGGCCGTGATGGGCGACCTGTCCACTCGCCGAGGACGGGTCGTCGGGATGGAACCCATCCCTGGCAGGCCCAGGGCCACCCCCCGGGCGGTCATTCACGCAGAGGTCCCTGCGAGCGAAATGATCAGATATGCGATTGAACTACGATCCTTGAGCCACGGCACGGGTAGCTTCACGCGGAACCATCGCGGCTACGAGCCGATGCCACCACAGCTTGGGGATGCCCTGTCGGCGTGAAGCGAAAAAATCGGCATAAAGCAGGAATCGGACATAAAGCGGGAAAGGCGGACGACTGGCAACCTTCGGCCCAACTCAGGAAGGATCGCCGACGGGAGACATCCGTKACCGCACACCCGCCGCACCGGGCGGGACCCGGTGCGGCGGGCAGCCCCGACGGGGGCGCCCCGACCCGGCTGCGGCCTCCACCGGGCCCGGCGCTATCCGCCCTGCTCGTCGGACGCGGTCTGCGCCCAGGCCTGGGCGAGCATCTGCCTGGTCTGCCCGAGCAGGGCGGGCAGCACCCTGGTCGCGCCCACCACGGGCATGAAGTTCGTGTCACCGCCCCACCGCGGCACCACGTGCTGATGCACGTGCGAGGCGATCCCGGCGCCGGCGACATCCCCCAGGTTCATGCCGGTGTTGAACCCGTGGGCCCCGCTGGCGGCCCGCAGCGCACGGAGCGCGTGCTGAACGAAGAATGMCATCTCGACGATCTCTTCGGGGTCCATGTCGGCGTAGTCCGCGACGTGGCGATAGGGCACGACGAGAAGGTGTCCGGCATTGTAGGGGTACAGGTTGAGGACCGCGTAGACGCTTTTACCCCGGGCAACCACGAGGCCGTCCTCGTCGGACATCCCGACAATGGAGCAGAATGGGCATTCATCGTCACGGGAGCGGCCCTCACCCCTGATATAAGCCATGCGATGCGGGGTGTAGAGCCGCTGGAAAGCATCCGGACCGCCGACCCCCGCCTGCTCCTCCAGGGGAACCCCCTCGGGTGAGAGCTCGGCCGTCACGGGGCGACCGCCACGACGCCGCCCCGGCCGAGCCGAGTGAACACGCAGGCAGCGCCCATCGAGCGGGCCATGGACACCGGAACCTGCTCGGCCGTCAGCAAGGGCACCGCCTCCCCGGGACGAGCTCCCCGGGGGGGAGCAATATCATCTCGTCAATTTATCAGGATCTGAGCGACGAGAGACGCCCCCGGTAGGCGAGGAGGCTCGCGTGCGGGTGCGGTCCGGCGCATGAAGAGGGAGACTGACGGCGTGGGGGGGTCGCCGCCAGTCCCCCTCAAGTGACGTAATCGGTTTCGAACCACGGCGCCCTGGATCTGACGCGCGGATGATGCGCACGAGAGGTCCGCGACCGAGAGGAGCCCTCCCGGCGCAACCCCGCGAGAAGCCATCACGACAACCTTGCGACAGCCCGAGCCCGTTACGCCCTGCCCGACCAGCTTAGCGGACGTTAAGCCGATCTGTACAGCGTCAGCGGCACCTTCATGGGGGAAAACGCCAATCGGACCCGGCGTGGACCCCGCTCGCAAACCAGTGACCTGCGGAAAGGGGCGGGACGCACAACGATGCCGATCAACCATGGACCAACCG